>DASQNU010000061.1:0-11774 GCA_035644815.1 Bathyarchaeia archaeon
ACAAGGAGGAGTTGATTCCATGAAGCGTGGAGCATTTTGGTTGGCATTATTACTCGTTCTATCCGTTTTCGCCAGCGGTTGCGGACAAAAGACACCGGAAGACGTGGTAGGGGATTTGAGTAGTAATCTGGAAAAAATATCAGGGTACAAGTCTAACGCAGAATTAACGCTGCAAACGGGCTCCACACCGCAAGTGTATGACGTGTCGGTATGGTATGAGAAACCGACCAACTATCGGGTTGCCTTAACTTCCAAGCAACGAAACATTACCCAAATCATCTTACGCAATGATGAGGGAGTCTTCGTGCTTACCCCCCATCTGAACAAGAGTTTCCGCTTCCAGAGCGGTTGGCCGGAAAATAATGGACCGCTCTATCTGTATGAAACGCTTGCTCGCAGCATTATTGAAGATACCGAACGGAAAATGGAGTCAGTGAACAACGAGTATGTATTTGAGGTAAAAGCGAATTACAGTGGAAACCGTTCGTTAACCAAGCAAAAAATATGGATGACCGAAGATTTCAAGCCGACAAAGGCGGAGATCATGGATTCCAATATGAACAAGCTGGTAGAGATCAAGTTTACCGATTTTGTCTTCAACCCGCAGTTTGACAAAGACGCTTTTGACAAAGACCGCAATATGACCAGCGCTCTGACTGCGATTCCAACCATGGCTGCCATCGAGGAGACGGAAACTCAACCAAACAGTCAATTTGGGGTCATTGAACCTACTTATGTACCGGAAGGCGTCAAACAGGCCAGCATTGAAACGATCAAACGCGAAGAAGGCCGGGTCATTTCGCTGGAATATTCCGGCGTATATAATTACAAGCTGATGGAATCCCGTCCAACGGCCGCTACGGTTTCCTATGAGCAAGGAATGCCACTTGACCTCGGCTTTACGATCGGTGTCCTGACCCAAGATTCACAGAACCAGCGCATGCTAACCTGGGAGCTGGATGGGGTCGAATTTACCCTGATCGGGGACTTGCCAGAAGAGGAAATGGTGCAGGTTGCGCAGTCTACCTATGGGGTAGGGGGCAAATAAAGTCTGGCAGCAAGGGCGAGGGTAAAACCTCGTCCTTGGTCATTCCTGCGATCTAAAGAGGAAAATCTGGAAAAATACGTTCAGTATGCCTTATTTCTTTTATCCGTTCGACTTATGCAATAGCCGCTTGAGGAAGGGAAGAGAGGGCCGGGGCGGAGTTTTTGCCACACCTGCTGAGGTGGAGCTTCCAAAAACGGTACACGCTTGACGCGCAACCCCATCGGTTGAATATGCTTCTTTGAAACCTTTTGCGCGACGTACCGTTTTTGGCAGCGGAACCGGACTGTCCCCACTCCCATGTGGGTGTGGCAAGTTCGCAGCCCCGCCCTCTCTTCCCTTCTCCCACCACCATGTTTGCACAAACCCGGTTAAAAATAAGGCACCGCCAAAAGCTTGGGTAGCCAGTTTTTTATGCGTTGCAAGAACGAGGACGTGGTCACGAACCACGTCTTTTTTTCATGGAGCTCATGGAAGATCAAGTTTTTATTTAGAGAAGAAGGGGAAAAAGGTAGAGAGCGCAGGGGTCTTTGAACGGGAGGGAAAATGAAGAGGCAAAGCAAGTCGAATGCAAGTGTACTTCGTCTGAAACTGGCTCAATCGAAAGCAAGAGAGCTTGAGCTTCGTAAAAGCAATGAAGGCATGATTCGTATTCTCAATAATATTCGTGAAGTCGTTTTTCAGACAGAGGCGAATGGCGTTTGCGTTTTATTAAATGATGCCTGGACTGCGTTGACTGGGTATACGGCAACCAGCACAATTGGCTCCTCGCTGCTTCCATATGTATTTCGAGAAGATCGCCGCCTGCTGATGCAAGCGCTTCGTTTGCTAATCCGTGGACAGAAGCAGCGCCAGAGCATTGAGATCAGAATGATAACGGCAAGCAGCCAGATTCGCTGGATCGAGGCCGATCTGTTTATCTTATCAAGTGCACAGCATTCCTTCGAAGGGATCGCTGGCACACTCCGAGATAAGACCGAGCAAAAAGTGGCGGAAACGAGATTAACGGAGGAGCTTGAACGGGCAAAACGAGTCCAGCATAGTGTACTCTCCGGTCCTATCAGCAATCGAGAAATCGAGATCCATGCCATCTACCTGCCATCGGAGCAATTGTCAGGAGACATGTATTGTTGGTATCCCATCAGCAGGTATAAATACGGGATCATTTTGCTGGATGTGGTCGGTCATGGCGTCTCTTCAGCACTCGTCAGTATGTCAATCCGTGCGCTATTGCGCGGGTTGATCGTACGCGTCGTTGATCCTGTTAAAGTGATGAAGGAGCTCAATAGGCATATCCATCGATTGTTCAAGGAAGAAGAGCAGACAGCAGTATCCTATGTGACAGGTATATACGCGGTATTTGATACGCAAAGCCAGGAAGTGGAGTACGTGAACGCAGGTCATCCCCCGGCATACCTGTATTATCAGGGCTGTGTCCAGGCCTTGTCTGAAGGATCCATTCCCCTTGGGATTGTAGCGGATCTTCCGATAAGCAAGGGAAAAAGGCAGTATTCGGAGCAGTCCAGGTTCATCATGTATACGGATGGGCTTTTGGAAATGCTGTCCCCGTGTTTGCAAACAGGAAGAGAACAGATCCAAACGTTGCTGTACGATACGGAATCATTGGAGAACACCGCTTTTATCAAGCGCTTCTTTCAACCGGCTTCTCATCACGTGAGACAGGATGATGATGTTTGTCTCATTTCGGTAAATCTGCCGAAGTCGCATAGATAGGTTTCCAAGTTTCAAAAACAGTATTGTCGGGTAAAGATAGATGAAATATTTTTGGTGATTTTTAGTATAAATAAACAATTGAATCTTTCGATAAGGGCAAACTCATTGAAAAGTGGGGACGCAAAACCACAGGTCTACGGTGAAACTACTAAGGCGGCTGGGTTACCGAACGCGGGTAGCATTGGCAGACTGTTTTCCCTTTTCGGCAAAACAGTTTTTTCATGGAAATGGTTCGGCAAAGGGGGATAGTGGTGAACGCATTCAATGTGAATAAAGAAGGCAAATATGTTGTTTTTTCCGTAGGAGAGGAAGTTTACTCTTTCGAAATTGAAGAGGTTCTGGAGATTATTCGCCCAAGACCGATCACTTCAATTGCTGGTGTCAAAGAGTATATTGAAGGGGTCATCCATCTGCGCGGAAACA
Source organism: Bathyarchaeia archaeon (assembly GCA_035644815.1). Lineage (GTDB taxonomy): Bacteria > Bacillota > Bacilli > Brevibacillales > Brevibacillaceae > Brevibacillus_F. The sequence goes on from DASQNU010000061.1 coordinate 3,203, forward strand.
TCATCCCGGTAGTCAATCTTCGTCGTCGGCTTGGACTCCCTGTGAAACAGCTCGACAAGCATGGAAGAGTGTTGATTGTGAAGGGGGAAAATGACGAGAAGATTGGCCTGGTGGTAGATCACGTCAAAATGGTGACAAACATGAAAGACAGCGAGATGGAAGGGATGCCTGATCCGCTGCTGTCCCAAACCGATGGATTCGTCGTGGGCATGGCAAAGCAGGATGATCAGGTGATTGGCATGCTCGATCTGCGGAGACTGCTTTATCCCAAGGGAATTGAGGGGGAGTAAACATGTCTGATTATGATCTGTCTGCCTACTTGGGGATATTCCTTGATGAGGTTGATGAACAGTTGCAGGTACTGGATGAGGAGATCCTGCGCTTGGAGCAGGAACCTGAAAACCAGCAGACGATTCAAAAAATATTCCGAGCGGCGCATACACTGAAAGGTTCTTCCGCCACCATGGGAATAACCCCGATGAAAGAGTTGACCCATCGGCTTGAAAATGTGTTCGATTTGATCCGCAATAAACAGCTTTCCACAGATGTAGAAGTGGTCAATCTTGTATTGAACTGTATCGACTATCTGAAAATGCTGAAGGATGCGATTTTAGATGGAACGATTGATGAAGTGCAGATTGACGACATTGTCCTGCGATTGGACCAAGTGAAGGAATCCGCCGGGTTTCCCACTGATGCAGCCGGCATCAATGGGAAAAAGAAGGAAGCCGGGGGGGCATCACGTGAGGAGACCTGGCCGCTGGTATTGCTGGACGAGTCCCAGCGAGGTCTTACGGAGGCGGCACTAGCCAGCGACTACAAGGTGTTGGCCGTTTATGTGAAAATCCGCGATGACGCCCTGCTAAAATCGGCACGGGCCTATCTGGTCCATAACAACCTGAAAGAAGTGGGAGAAATCTTCGCATCTTTTCCGTCTGTGGAAATCATGGAGGATGAACAGAAGTTTTCCGGCAGTCTGGTTTTTCTTCTTATCACGCAAAGCCAGACGCAAGAATGCATGCAATTGGTGAACCAAATTTCCGACATTGAAACTGTTCATATCGAATCGATCCATGCGGACAATTTGGACCAATTTTGCCAAGGTACGACGATCCGAGTGGTCCATACGGATCAAGAGGAGTCGAATGGCCCGGACCGTGACGAAGAAGAGCCAGCTCAGGCCCCACGCAGCCAAGGAGAGGGCAAGGTAAAAGTACAGCATACGATTCGGGTGGATGTAGAACGGCTGGAGAAACTGATGAATCTGGTTGGTGAATTGGTGATCGATCAGACCCGGCTGCATGACGTGCGCCACCGAATGATCAATGGAGATTACTCGGATGGCAATATGGAAGTGTTTGGCGAAGTCACGCACCATCTTTCCAGAGTCATAAGCGATTTGCAAGAAGGCATGATGAAAACGAGAATGCTCCCGATCGAGCAGCTTTTCAACCGTTTCCCTCGGATGATCCGGGACCTTGCCCAAAAGATCGGAAAGGAAATCGACTTTATCATCGAAGGAAAGGAAACCGAGTTGGATCGCACGCTGATCGAGGAAATCGGAGATCCGCTTATCCATTTGCTGCGCAATGCGGTTGATCACGGTATCGAGTCGCCGGAAGAACGAATACGGCAAGGGAAGGCAGCAAAGGGAACGCTCTATCTCCGAGCAGCCCATCAGGAAAATCACATTGTCATCTCCATCAGTGATGATGGAAAAGGCATCGATCCTGAAAAAATCAAAGCGTCTGCGATCAAAAAAGGAATCTATACCCAGTCAGAAGCGGATGCGTTAACGGATCGGGAGGTGCTGTTCGCGATTTTCCAGCCTGGCTTCTCGACAGCGGATCAAGTGACAGACATTTCGGGCCGAGGCGTAGGAATGGATATTGTACGATCCCATATCGAAAAATTAAATGGAATGATCGACATTGAGACCGAGATCGGGAAAGGGACTACTTTTACGGTTAAGCTGCCGCTGACGTTAGCCATTATTCGTTCCTTATTGGTGAAAATGGGCAGCAAAACCTTTGCGATTCCGCTTTCCAATGTGCTCGAGATCATCCGGTTTCCACTGGCAGAGATCAAGACGATCAAAAATCAGTCAGTGGGGGTTGTTCGCGGCCGTGTGTTGCCGCTAAAACGGATGCATGCCAGCTTGGGCTGCGAGGATACAGGGCACGTCGGAAAACATTTGCTGGTCGTAGTGATCGGTCTGGCTGAAAAAAGGGTTGGCTTGATTGTGGACAAGACCTTGGGCAATCAAGAAATGGTGATTAAATCGTTGGGCAGTTTTCTCGACAATCCACCTTATCTGGCTGGGGCCACGATATTGGGGGATGGAGAAGTGGGATTGATTTTGGATGTGTCCTCGATCGTCAAGGAGAACGGGGCGGACGATGATGCAGATGTAAATGCGAAAAGGCAGGAACAACAAGAAGAAATGCAACTTGTGGTGTTTTCCTTGGCGAAAGAAGAGTATGGCCTTGAGATTGGGCAGGTAAGAGACATTATCACCGTTCCTCCTATCGCAAAACTCAATGAGGCACCCCCCGAAGTATTGGGGATTGCCGAAGTGCGCGGAGTATTGATGCCCATCATCAGTTTGCGACGAAGCTTTCTGTACGATGAGCAGTCTGTCACGCGACAATCGCGCATTATTGTCGTGGAGATAGCTGATCAGCTGGTAGGACTTCTTGTGGACCGGGTAAACGAAGTGTTACAGGTAGATCGTCGATGGATCCATACGCCTTCACTGATCCAGCAGGAAAGGTTTAAAGCGGGGCAACGGGTCTGTCAATTGCCGGATCGTATCGTCTTCCTCCCCAATCTGGATGAAATCATTCACAAGACTATACTCCCACAGGTGGGAGAAAAGGAGCGTACAAGCTAATGAATTGGCTGCGAAATCTGAGAACCGGAAAGAAACTACAAGTGTTGATCATCATGAATGTCCTTTTTTTGGTTTTGGTAGCTGCCTTTGGGTTCACTCATATGAACAAAACAGCGGACCAAGCAGATGATATGTACAAAAACAAGCTCATCCCGGTCAAAGGCTTGAATGAGGCACGAGCAATCAACCGTGGCATCGAAGTGAATTTGCTGCAGTTTCTGATTCCTCATAAAAAGGAAGATGAAAAGCTCTATGTTAATGAAATCAAAGATAGGAAAGGCAAAATTGAACAGTTCTTTGCCGACTACGAGCATACCGATCTTACACCTTTTGAAAAAGAGCGACTGACGAAAGTGAAAGAAGGATTCGCTAGCTTCATCGCAGAGGTAGATGAGACTGTGGAATTGGTGGCTGCGGGGAAAATGGAGGAAGCCCAACGCCATTATCGGGAGCAAGTGACTCCCGTCCGAAAAGAAATAAACGCGATGTTGGATGAGCTTGCGATTTACAACGCGGAGCAAGCAGCCAGCCAAAATGAGGGAATCAAGCAAGATGTGACGAAGACAAACGGGCTCATGATCATTTTTGCGGTTATTTCCGTAATCTTCTCTGCAATCATTGGTCTATTTATCTCCCGAATCATTGCAAACCCGTTGAAGCAGATCATGAGCCTCATGGAAAAAGCGGAAGCGGGGGACTTGCGCGTACGCAGCGTTTATAAGTCCCGAGACGAGGTTGGAATGTTATCGGCTTCGTTTAACAAAATGATAGCCAATCTCTCTGTTGTGGTGGGACAAGTAGTAGGGAATGCCAATAATCTGGCTGCCAGTGCGCAGCAAATTTCCGCAAGCACCAATGAAATCGCCACAGGAACCAATCAGCAGTCGCAATCAGCGGTCAGCGTATCGGAAACCATGCGTGAAATGGCGGAAGCGATCCAAATGGTGGCGCGCAATTCGGAACTGGCGGCAACGTCATCCGAAGTCACAGTGGATATGGCGACAAAAGGAGAGCAAGTCATCAGAGATACCGTGTCCGGAATGAAAGAGATCAACGAAAAAATTAATGAGCTGGCCGGAAAATCGTCTGAAATTGGAGAAATTATCGAAGTAATCGACGAGATCGCGGAACAGACGAACCTGCTTGCTTTGAATGCGGCGATTGAAGCAGCGCGGGCGGGAGAGGCCGGAAAAGGGTTTGCGGTAGTCGCTGAGGAAGTCAGAAAACTGGCGGAGCGAAGCGGAAAGGCGACGAAGGAAATCACGGAATTGATCAAACAAATTCAGCAAAATACAATTGCCTCGGTGGATTCCGTAAAAGCCGGAAACGAGCAGGTTGCCCATGCTGGCAAAACTTTTGGGGAAATCATCGCGGTTGTCAAAGAGTCGGCAAGTAAGGTAACCGAAATTGCGGCAGCCTGCGAAGAACAGGCCGCACAGTCATCCGAAGTACTCATGATGGTAGAAAATATCGCCGCATTGACGCAAGAGGCGTCCGCGGGCACCGAAGAAACGGCTGCAACCGCCAATGAACTGGCAAAAATGGCTGAGCAACTAAATGTGATTACTGCGAAATTTTCTGTATAACGATGGAAGACCAAGTGTTGTTGATAACGAAGCGTATTTTCAATGAAGATGACATTTGGGATGCGATGGCGGAGACAGAACGGATCGCGACGGAAATGGTCTTTCGCGCAAAAGAGATCCTTTACCTGCGCCTGGTGACAGAAGAAGCATGTACGAATGCTTTTGAACACTGTTCATCCAATCAAACGCTGCCATTTGAATTACGCTGGCATATCCATCCGGAGTGTTTAGAGATACGGATACGAGAGCGTGGCCATCTATTCTCGTTGCCTGCAGAAGAGACGCTGAATCCACAATCCCATCGAGGAAGAGGTCTACCGCTCATTCTCCATTTGATGGATGAAGTGAAGGTATGTCAGGAAGAGACCTATATCGAGTTTACGATGCGCAAAGATAGGAGTTGGAAAGGCAATGAGTAAACCGATTTTTGAACGGGTTGCCACCTTGAAATGGCAAGAAGATATAACGTTGAAAAACGCTGAAGCATTTCGGCTGAAAATGAAAGAATGGCTGGAAGTGGAGCAAGCAGCTCTATTGCTCGATTTGAGCGATGTCGCCTATCTGAACAGTGTGGCACTCAGTATTATTGCCGACTCCGTGATCCAGGCGAGACGAAAACAGAAAGAGCTGGTCATTGCCGGTATACAACCAACCATACAAGAGCTGTTTGCCATTGTAAAATTCGATACGTTTATCAAGCTGTTTCCGGAAAAGTCACAAGCCTACACCTATTTTGACCAAAAACATTAGGGTTTGGTCCGACAAGACAATATAGGATTTGAACAAAGTGGAGGTGAGCTCGTCATGAGATAGCCTCCACTTTTTTAATCGGTCGACCCGTTTTTACGAAAAGAGTTCTAAGTCATAAATAATGAAATGGCGCAATAGGCCAATAACAAAGACATCGTGATATGAAACGGGCGTTGATAGGTTGATAAGAACTTTTGGAAAATAGACCCGAAAGCTCCCCAGCAAAAAGTGCTTAAAAATCCAACAAAAGCAAGAAAGAGGGAGAAGAGCAGCAAACTGATATCCGAGGTATGGTAGGGAAGAACGAAGGTGGAAATCACCGTGATACCATATAAAATGCCTTTAGGATTGATAAATTGCAGCAGCATGCCCATAACAAAGCGGTTATTGGTTTCTCCTTGAGGGGCTAACCCGGTTGACTTGCTGAGCAGCATCTTGATGGCCAAATACAACATATAAAGGGTGCCTGCGATAGTCAAAATGAACTCGACCCTGGGCATGTAATGGGTAAGCAAGCGATTGAAATAACTGGCCAGTACCATGATGATAAAAAAGCCGACACTTACGCCGAGACAAAATCCGACCGTGCGTTTAAGTCCGTATTTGTGGGCGAAGAGCATGGCCATAATGTTATTGGGACCTGGCGTAAAACTGGTGACAATAACAAACAGCAAAAATGAAACGAAAGGCATAACACCACCCCTTCTGATTTTTCGTATGACATAACGACCAAAAGGAACAACATAACGACCTGCTATTTATTGTACAATGTGGTCGTTATATTGTATACAGGGAGTGTTTGAAGGCATGGCTGATATAAATCTGGTAATCGCCAAAAATTTAAAATCGTTTCGTGAAAGCAAAAAATTAAGTCTGGAAATGGTTGCGGAGCTTACGGGAGTCAGCAAAACCATGATCGGTCAAATTGAAAGAGGCGAATCTAGCCCTACAATCACCACGATCTGGAAGATTGCAAATGGCTTGAAGATTTCTTTTAGCTCCCTGATCGATGAGCCGCAGCCCGACACCAAGGTTGTTTTCAGGAGTGAGGTACAAGCGTTGTTGGAGGATAACGGTAAGTTTCGCGTATTTCCCTGCTTTCCTTTCCAGAGTGACCGGCGTTTTGAAATGTACGCAGTCGAAATCGAAAAAGGCGGGTATCACGGGGCGGATGCGCACACAGCAGGGACTGAAGAGTTGATTACCGTCTTTGATGGAGAATTAACCGTCCGTGTCAATCAGGATGAATATACCGTAAAAAGCGGCGATTCTATCCGGTTCAGGGCTGACAGACCCCACTCCTATCATAATTCGGGAAATAGCGTAACCCGTTTAAGCATGGTTATCTATTATCCGGCTTAATGATCCTTTGGCCTTGTAAACAGACCCTTCGCTTTATTGACACAGCCTGTCAAAAAAGGATAAGATACGCGTAACTATGCTGTGAGGTGACTGATTACGCGATGAAATACAGGCCGCCGGAAGTACTGATGGAAGTAGAATCAACCTATAAAGACTTGCTGTTGCGCAAAAGCGTGAAAATGCGGGTTAATGAAACGATTCTGTTCGTTTTGGGGATGCTTGTGCTTTCCAATATGTTTGACACCAATTCGAATCTGTTCAAGGTTCTGGCTTTTGCGGTCGCGATTGCTGTGGTGGGCCTCTCTCCATTCTTTTATAAAGCAGTGATGAAACCCCGTTATACGCTAACCCGGACGCATTTGATCGTCTCGATCTCCGGTAAGGAGCGTTCCTATCCACTGAATGAAGTAGAGCCGGTGATTGAAGGACGACATGTATTTCGGCTTAGCGGGAAACGAGAATCACTGATGGTATCAAGGGAGTTTTTGGCTCAGCTGAACGAACGACTTTTTTATTTCCGAAAGAAAGGCAAGCGATGAGCGATGAAGCCGTATGTCCGTGATACGTGGGTAGAAGTTGATCTGGATGCAATTCGCGCGAATGTTCACACGATCCGAAGCCATATTCCGGATGGAACTCGCATCATGGCTGTGGTAAAAGCGGATGGCTACGGGCATGGTGCAGTGGAAGTGGCCCGCGAGGCATTGGCGGCCGGTGCGACTGCATTGGGAGTTGCCATGCTGGACGAAGCCAAGGTACTGCGTCAAGCAGGGATTCAGGCTCCGATACTGGTGCTAGGCTATACGCCGATTGATGGGGTTGTACAAGCAAGCGAATGGGACGTCGAATTAACGGCTTATCATACAGAATGGGTTGAAGAAGCTGAGAGCTGTCTTGCACAAGCTGAAGCCGCACGCCCGATAGGCATCCACATCAAGGTAGATACCGGCATGGGGCGTATTGGCGTTCGTAAGGAGGGAGAACTCCTTGATCTGGCTACACGACTAGGCTCTGCGACGCGGTTGAAATGGTCCGGCATTTTTACGCACTTTGCTTGCGCGGATGAGGAGGATACAGCTCATACGCTGGCACAGCATGACCGCTTTGCGGCTCTTCTCGCCGTCCTGAAACAACACGGATTTACGTTGCCAACTGTACATTGCTGCAATACAGCTGCAGCCATTGCTTTTCCGAAATGGGGGTATGATATGATCCGTTTCGGCATAGGCTTATACGGGTTATATCCATCCATGTATTTGAAAGAGCGTCGTGATGTGGAACTAACACCAGCCCTTTCGCTCAAAACCAGAATTGTTCATCAGAAAAGAGCCGAGGAATCCATGACGGTTAGCTATGGCGCTACCTATACGGCGGAGGCGGGAGAAACCATCGCTACACTGCCGATTGGCTATGCGGATGGCTTTCCACGCGCCTTTTCCAATCGTGGCTTCGCTCTGCACGCCGGGCAAAAGGTGCCGATTGTCGGGAGAGTTTGTATGGATCAATCCATGATTCGTATTACCGGAGCAACAGCGGACATTGGGGACGAGGTGGTGTTGTACGGTAAGCAAGGAGACGCGGAGATTTCGCTGGACGAGGCGGCTGCGCTTTTGGGGACGATTAACTATGAGGTTCCGTGTATGTTGAATTACCGGGTGCCGCGCGTTTACAAACGAGAGGGGCAACTGGTAAGCGTCAGTCATCAGCTTTTGCGGAAGTGACAATAAGTAACACTCACCAAAAAGCAGGATTTCCTTTGCCTGGAGCGAATACGTTAGAGGCAGAGTTTTCGCATGTTTACAATTACTCATATACTGCGGGGCAGCATAGGCATGTGGGCACGAGTGATTTACCATCCATCATCTCCTGCAGGTATATTTTTGCATATTGTTCGACATAATGGTATTGTTATATCTGGATTCGTGGACTACTAGAACATTGAGACAGTAACGGTCATGGTTGGAGGTGGATTGCTTTGTCG
>DASQNU010000062.1:0-37963 GCA_035644815.1 Bathyarchaeia archaeon
CTTCTCTTACTTCCTAAATAAGACAGCCTTCCTCCATCACGGAGAAAGGCTGTTTTCATGAATGTTTTTAGTTTTTCATGCGTGGATCTAACGCATCGCGCAGACCATCACCAATCAGGTTGAACCCAAGAACCGTCAGCATGATGGACGCTCCAGGGAAAATCAGGTTCCATGGCGCCTTTTGAATGTACTGACGTGAATCCGCCAGCATTTTCCCCCATTCCGGTTCAGGTGCCTGAGCGCCCAATCCCAGGAAGCCAAGAGCAGCCGCCTCAATAATAGCAGTCGCAATCCCCAATGTACCTGTCACGATAATCGGAGCCAAGCTGTTTGGCAGGATATGATTCATGATGATACGCGAGTCCCTCATCCCCATTGCTCTCGCGGCCATGATGAACTCTTCCTCTTTCAAGCTCAATACTTTGGATCGCACCAACCGACCGAACGTAGGTACGTTAATGATCGAGATGGCGATCAACGCATTTTGCAAGGAAGGCCCCAAGATCGCTACGATGGCGATCGCCAGCAAGATGCTCGGGAAGGCCAGCATGACATCAAAGATCCGGGAAATCAGCATGTCAATCCAGCGACCATAATAGCCGGAGATCAAGCCCAGTGCTGTCCCCACGACGATTGAGCCAAGTACGGAAAACGTACCGACCCACAACGAAATGCGTGCACCAAAAACGACACGGGTAAACACGTCGCGGCCGTTATAATCCGTACCAAACCAATGTTCGGAGGAAGGCGGCTTATTCTTGTCCAGCAGATCCCCTTCGTCATACTTATATTCGGTAAGCAATGGTGCAAATACTGCCACCATGATAAAGAACAGAATAATGATAAATCCGACAATCGCCAGCTTGTTTTTGCTCAATGTTCTCCAGGCATCACGCCATGGGGAGGATACGGGATCGTTTACTGGCGTGTTGGGCGTCGTCTGAACAGTAGTCTCTGCCATAAGGGAATCCTCCTTAGCGGTATTTGATGCGCGGATCGACGTATGCATAGAGCAAGTCAACCAGCAGGTTAATCAAGACGAAAATGGTCGCAATGACCAGAACTCCTGACTGAATCACCGGATAATCACGATTTCCGATTGCCGTGTAAATGTATCGGCCAATACCCGGCCAACCAAAGATCGTTTCGGTCAATACGGCACCGCCGATCAAGCTTCCGACTTGCAAGCCGATTACCGTAAGGACTGGAATCAAGGCATTTTTCAAAGCGTGCTTGTACACCACAAAAAACTGAGCCAATCCTTTCGCACGAGCCGTGCGGATATAATCGGACCGCATGACTTCCAGCATGCTCGCACGTGTAATACGGGCAATAATCGCCATAGGAATCGTACCGAGCGCAATACCTGGCAGGATCAAATGCTCGATTACATCACGTAACTGATCCCATCGTCCAGCAAGCATCGCATCAATGATATAAAACTGAGTGATCGCCGTAACTGGATCTCGAGAACTGTCTCGCCCAACAGAAGGCAACCATTTCAACTCCTGTGCAAACAGCCACTGCTCCATCAGGCCCAGCCAGAAAATTGGCATCGATACACCAATCAACGCGACCAGCATCGCGATGTAGTCAAACCAAGAATTTTGCTTCCAAGCCGAGATAATCCCTGCATTGACACCAATAAAGACTGCAAACAGCATGCTGACAATCGTCAATTCCGTCGTCGCAGCAAGATAAGGACCGATTTCCTTGGCAATCGGTGCATTTGTGAGCAATGAGGTCCCCAGATCACCGGACAGGATATCTTTCAGATAGGCAAAATACTGTTGATACCAAGGCAAATTCAGACCAAGCGCTTCCCGCAATTCCGTCAATGCTTTTTCGCTTGCTCTCTCTCCCAGGATGGTCAGTGCCGGATCGCCTGGAATGGCATGGATAATGGAAAATACAACGAGCGACATACCAAACAGCACAGGGATGAGCATGAGAATTCTTCGTATCGTGTAGGCCAGCAATGCCATCTCCTCGCTTTCTTCAAAAACTTTTTAGACATAAGAAAGGGTAAGAAGAGGAACTCCTCTTACCCTTTCTCGATATTCAAGAATGCTGCTTATTGCAGGTCAACCTTCTCCAAAGACTCGGAGCCTTTTGGATGTGGTTTGTAGTTGATGATGTTCTTTTTCGCAGCAAGTGCTGGCGTAGAGTGTGCAAGTGGAACCATTGGCACATCTTTAAAGATGATTTCTTGTGCTTGCAGGTACAGTTTTTCACGCTCTTCTTTTGTAGTAGCGGATTGTGCTGCGATTAACAGTTTATGAACTTCTTCGCTTGCATAGCGTGTACGGTTGTTACCACCGATGTTGTTTTTGTCCAACAGGGTAGCCAGGAAGTTGTCTGGGTCACCATTGTCGCCAGTCCAACCAAGCATGAAGATTTCTTGCTCACCTGCTTTTGTTTTTTCCAGGTAAGTAGCCCATTCCATGGTTACGATTTCGGTTTCAACACCTATTTTTTTCAGGTCTTGCTGGATTGCTTCAGCAATTTTCACGCCATCTGGCATGTACGGACGAGCAACAGGCATTGCCCAGAATTTCAATTTCAAGCCGTTTGCATAACCTGCTTCAGCAAGCAATTGTTTTGCTTTATCCAGGTTGTATTCGCGGTCTTTGATGTTGCCATTCCAACCCCACAGGGATGGCGGCATTGGGTTCACTGCTGGCTCACCCAATCCTGCGAAGAATGCTTCTACGATTGCTGGTTTGTTGATTGCATAAGCGAGTGCTTCACGAACTTTTGGATTATCGAGCGGTTTTTTCTCAACGTTAAAGCCTACGAAACCAATGTTCATGGAAGGACGCAGAATCAGTTGCAGTTCAGGATTGTCTTTCACGGTTTGCGCGTCATCCGGATTCAGACCGTCCATCAAGTCGATCTCGCCAGAAGTGAGAGCTGTCAAACGAGCTGTATTTTCAGGAATTACTTTGAAGACAAGCTTGTCAAGTTTCGGGAAGCCTGCGTTCCAGTAATTAGGGTTTTTCTCAAGTGTAATGGTGTCGTTGCGTTTCCATTCTTTGAAAACGAATGGGCCAGTACCTACCGGCTCTTCGTTGAACTTCTCAGGACCTTTTTCTTTCAAGGCTGTTGGAGAAGCGATCGCGAAGCAAGACATTCCCAAGTTTTGAATGAATGGCGCCAGCGGACGATTCAGCGTGAATTTCACGGTGTTTGGATCAACCACATCAACCGATTTGATTACGTGAGTCTCGTCGCCCAAGTAACCGCCAAACATGTCGTTGTAGTATTCATAACCTTCTTTGTTGTGAAGCGGATTGTTTTTATCCATCCAACGGTCGAAGTTGAATTTTACCGCTTCTGCATTGAAGTCTGTTCCATCATGGAATTTTACGCCTTGACGAAGTTTGAATGTGTATGTAAGTCCGTCTGGAGCAACTTCCCAGCTTTCAGCAAGTCCAGGAACCACATTGGTATTTTCCTCTTCATAGGAAACCAGTGTGTCAAAAATGTTTTCGGTAACTTTGAACGTTTCCCCGTCCGTGTGCATGATCGGGTCAAGTCCAACAGAGTCACCTCCGCGGCCAACGATCAGTTGCTTTGGACCGCTTGCAGCAGGTTGTTCAGCTGCAGGTTGTTGTGTGTCTGCCGGTTTTTGTGCCTCTTGCGCACCTCCGCAGCCGGTGAGAGCCAAGGAAAGCGCCAAGAGGGACGAGAATACCGTTGTAAGCATTCTTTTTTTCATAAATGAAAATCCCCCTTCTAACTTGTTAAGAAAAAAGTAAATCAGGCAATTTCGCAATTTCTGCGAGACATCCCCCCTTTATCAAGACAGCACTGCTCCTATAAAGGGAGTATGCTTTCTACTGATTATATAGATGGCATGCCACGAAATGTCCGTTCCCGGCATCTAAGAATTCCGGGCGAACGCTTCGACATACATCCTTCACATGGGGACAACGCGTATGGAAGGTACAGCCGCTTGGCGGATTGGCAGGGCTTGGCACATCTCCCTGCAAAATAATACGTTCGCGCTTTGCTTCCGGATCCGGTGTTGGCACCGCAGAAAGCAACGCCTGTGTATAGGGATGAAGCGGATTGTCATAGAGCTGTGTGCTCGTAGTCAATTCCACCATCCGGCCCAGATACATCACTCCGACCCGATCGCTAATGTGACGAACAACGGATAGGTCGTGCGCAATAAACAAATACGTCAGCCCCATGTCCCGCTGCAAGTCCTGCATCAGGTTCAGCACCTGTGACTGAATGGACACATCGAGTGCGGAGACAGGCTCGTCTGCCACAATCAGCTTGGGATTCAACATCAGGGCGCGAGCAATCCCGATCCGCTGACGTTGCCCGCCGCTGAACTGGTGTGGATAGCGCTTTGCGTGGTAACTGTTCAAGCCAACGACTTCCAGCATTTCATGCACGCGCTTTTTCCGTTCAGCCGGAGTCCCGATTCCGTGTACAATCAATGGCTCTTCCATGATCTTTTCTACATTATGGCGTGGGTTCAACGAAGCGAACGGATCCTGAAAAACGATTTGCATGTCTCTGCGGACTTTGCGCAATTCTTCCCGCGACATGGAGGAAACATTTTTACCATCAAAAGTGATTTCTCCGTCTGTCGGTTCGATCAAGCGCAGGATGGAACGACCAGTAGTCGATTTTCCGCATCCGCTTTCTCCCACCAGACCGAGCGTCTCTCCTTTACGTACACTGAACGATACATCGTCCACCGCTTTTACGGTGCCGATTTCACGCCCGAGGACGCCGCCTGTGATCGGGTAGTATTTCTTAAGGTTTTTAACGGTGAGTAGATCTGCAGTCACTTGCTTGCATGCTCCTTTCGGGGGCTTATTCGTTCAGCCAACAGCGTGAGCGATGTCCCTCTCCTACTGTTTTTAGCGCTGGCATTTCCGTGCGGCACTGGTCTGTCGCATGCTCGCAGCGCGGAGCAAACCGGCACCCCACTTTCAAGGAGCCAGGGATCGGCACGTTGCCCGGAATGGAGTATAAACGTTCTTTCGTCTCTTCCATTTTCGGAATCGAGTTGAGCAAGCCGATCGTATACGGATGCTTTGGCTGTTTCAGGATCGTGCGGACATCGCCCTCTTCCACGATATTTCCTGCATACATCACCACAACCCGATGGCACATCTCAGCCACAACACCCAAGTCATGAGTAATCATCATGATGGCCGTCTGTGACTCTTCATTCAACTTGCGCATCAAGTCCAGGATCTGTGCCTGAATGGTTACATCGAGTGCTGTCGTAGGTTCATCCGCGATCAACAGCTCGGGATCACAGGCCATGGCCATCGCGATCATGACGCGCTGGCGCATCCCCCCGGACAATTGGTGCGGATATTCATCCACGATGGCTTCGGCGCGCGGGATTCCTACTTTTTTCAGCATCTCGACGGCGCGCTGCTTTGCTTCTTTTTTACTTGCCTTCGTATGTAATCGAACTGCTTCCCCGATTTGATCGCCAATGGTATAAACCGGATTCAGCGAGGTCATAGGTTCCTGGAAAATCATCGCGATTTCATTGCCGCGCAGCTCACGCATCCGCTTCTCGCTGGCACTGGCGAGATCTTCGCCTTTAAACTTTATGGCTCCCCCGACAATTTTTCCGGGCGGATTGGGAACCAGCCTCATCACGGAAAGCGAGGTTACACTTTTTCCACATCCCGATTCGCCGACTATTCCGACAATTTCGCCTTTTTTAACGGTGATGTCGATTCCATCTACCGCTGGAACTTGGCCTCGGTCAGTGAAAAAGTGCGTTTGCAAGTTTTCGATCTGAAGGATAGGCTGTGTCACGTAACGCACCTCTCTTACCGCAAAAAATGTTGAAAAAGAAAGATAAATTTACCAACTGTACACATTATGACATGTACATAATTTTTTGGCAACATGATAAATTCATACTATTATTACTTGACTAAAAAAAGAGACTAGATCCACTAGTGGGAATCTAGTCTCTATTCCTTATATTATCTCGCTATTTTTTGTTAAAGATAAACTACTTTTCTTTCGGTTAAACTGAATTCGTCCTTGTGAGAAAAACATTAGGCTGATCAGTGAGATGACCCCCATTGTCAGAAACAACGCTTCCCCTCCATATACGGATAGCAATATTCCGCCGAGCCAAGGTCCGAGGAAATTGCCGAACTCGCTAAATCCCTGTGCTCCGTAATATGTCCCCCGCATCCCCTCCGGAGTAATCTGGTCCAATTGGGCAAATTCCGCTGGCACTACCAGGATCTCCCCCAGTGTGAAAAGGATCATGGAAAGACTGAATGTGAACCATCCTTCCGAAAACGCGAAGCCAATCTCTCCAATTGCAAACAGCAGGCAGCCGAGCACAATTCGCCTAAACAGCGTAAAGCGCTCAGCCCAACGCGTAACAGGGATCTGAGCGAAAATAACGGTAAGACCGTTGAGACTCATCAGGAAAGCAAATAATTGGACGCCATCCGCAAAATGATCTTTCAAGTATTGCGACATGGTCACGGACATCTGCCCGTGTACTGTCATCAGACAAATGCTGCCAAGCAAAAACAGCAGCAGTACTCGATCGTGACGCACGACATGCAAGGCAGAACGAAAGGTCACTTTTTCTTGCACTTCTGCTTGCCCTTGATGAGGCTGAACAGTCACGCGGAGAAACACAAACCCGAGGACTGCGGCATAGAGCAAATACACGAGGGCCGTCAGCTGAAATCCAACCGGGCTGCCGCCAATGCCGAGAAACGCCCCTGCCATCGGACCGGCCGAAAAACCGATATTAATGGCCAAATAACGATTCGCAAACATCCGGTAACGTTTGTCCTCGGGAGTCAAATCTCCCATGAGCGTTTTGGAGATCGTCGCAAAGAATGCAGAGCTGATCCCTTTCCCAATGCTCAGAAGAAACAGCAGCGCAGGTTGAGTCGTCCACACAATTCCTGCAAAGCAAATGGCCAACAGAAGCAAGGATGCGATCATCAGCTTGGTTCTGCCAAACAGATCAGACAATACCCCGCCAATAAATCCAGACACCGTCGCGGCGATGGCACCTGCCCCAATAATGACACCGATCGAAGCGTAATCCATTCCTGTCGTCTCGCGCCAATAGATCGCCAAAAACGGCAAACTCATGGAGCTGGTCAACGTAATCAACACCGAGCCGAGCATTAAAATATGCACTACGGGATGATATGCTTTCCAGTATTGTTGGATCTGGCTCATGATTTGCTCCCTTCCTTAATGAATTGCCGCAGCAGGTCTGTATGAAATCGTTCCATAAACACCGGACGCAAGCTGTAATAGGCTGGGATGGTATGATCTTGAAAATGGACGCGAATCATCCCTGCCCTGCGCAAGGCCGTAATATGATGATGGACCGTGCTCTTGGCCAAGCCCAGCTTTTTATGCAGATCGATCAGCGAATGGTGCCCTTCCGATAACAATTTTAGGATTTCCAATCTTTTATCATCCGCTAGACACTGAGCGACCTGCTTGATTCCCGCCATTGAATGTTCCGTGCCAGACTCAATGACAGGAAACAGACAGGTAGCCACACCGCGAAAGAAATCGATGACTGTGGAAGGAGCACAGTGATACTGCGGCACTACAATAATCATGTCCAATTGCTCGGTTGGCTCGATTCTCATTCCATTCGTCACCTCTTCGATCAAGTCGATGGAAGAGAGCGAGTGCGCTTCTTTTTCCCATTTCTCCGCCTCGTCCTGCAGCAGCTGGAAGATATGCGCATCCAGATACCGGAAATAATGGCGATTCCATTCGGTCAACAAATAGAGACTACGATCGCGAATTTCTCCCAAATTCAGCGGAATGGAGTCTACCCACGGAGCGAGTCGCTCATAGATTTCTCCCGGCGGCAGCTTTTCCAACCAGTGCAAAAAGCCTTCTACAGTCGTTTTTTTCGGGCATTGGGAGATGAGCAGCACCATGCGATGCAGCACCTCCCAGCGTTCATCCCGCAATTCCTGTTCAAAAGACTCGGGTAGCCGCTGCTCAGTCAGCGTTCTCCATTGGTCATCCAGCCTAGGAGCTTTCATGTGTCGGTGGTAGATATAATGATAAAAACTAAGGACGAGTTCATAGGCAGGTGAGTATTCTACTTTTACAGAATATTGATTTCCCATTCGATCACCATCGAATAATTATTTTTGTTCGAATTTCATCGTAACTTTTTGCTCCTTATTTTGTCAACCTTACCATTTCGTCCATAAAAAAAGACCTGGTATCAACCAGGTCAATCTGAATCAACTACTCAAGAGACTGCTTATAACATGCTTGCCAACCAATCGATCAATTTTCTTGTACTGTTTTTGATCATCGTGCCCATCGATTCGCCGAAATTGCTTACATAAGTGGTTACTTCTGCCGGGTTTCCTTCAATCTGCTTGGTGGTTCCCATCACGGCGATTTCCATCTGCCCTTTGTCCACCTTTTTGATGTAGAAGGTTTGCGGGAGCTGATCCGGCCTTCCTTCTACTTTATAGATTCCCCGTTCTGCTGTTTGCAGCCCGATGACGACACCGACAAGCAAGACAATCACGAGGCCGATAAATTTTACTGTGACATTCATGGACACTCACCTCTTGTCTGTTTTCACGGGCTGCTCTTGCGATACACGCTCTGCTTTCCAATAATATTCTGCGAATACTTCTGCGAGAGCCGCTGCTGTATTGTAGCTCTCTTGCAGGGTGTTGCCGGTGCCGCCAATTTCTATTAACAGACTGCCCGGAGAAATGGATTGATTATACTCCCCATTTCCGCCTTTTGTACTTTTTTCTGTAACGCCTCGGGAAATTCCGGGATATTTTTTCTCCAGCAGATCGTGTAGTTCTTTCGCAAACTGCGTGTTTTTCTCGTAGTTTTTATTGCGCAACCCAATGACAAAGAAGACTCGGGCATAGTTTTTGCCTTGAATCGTTACCGTTGTCTTTTCTCGGGGCTGTAAATCTCTGTGCAGGTCAAAGAAATATTGAATATCACGATTTTGTTGTACTGCAGCCTTTACTTCCTTCAATGACTCGGCGTAAGCCAGACTGTAGGTGGCTCGGCTATAGAAATCATCAGTATTTACTTCTGCGCCAATTCCCTTTTCTTTTAATTCCTCCGCTAGCCTTTTCCCGACCAATGTGATATTGCGTGTCGGGTGGTCTACCGCTTTTGTCGTTGGATTCATTTTCGCTTCATTTAACCATGACTCCCGATTGTGTGTATGGTAAATAAATACGGTTTTCTTATTGGCCATGCTTGCATCTGGCTGAGGAGACGGCGGAGTCTTGTTATCCCCCGTTTCTGTCCCCGGCTCAACCGGTGGCGGCGTCTCTACCGTCACACCTGGCGTGCTTCCACTTCCCTGTACAACATCATGCGGAGACGCGGACTCAATGTACAGATCGGATAAATCCGTTCCGACCCCGGGCACTACAATTCGCGCGTCGTCAAAAGTGAGCAATCCGGGTAACTCTCTTCCCATCAAGCTGCGCAAATCCCCTGGATTAATCCCTGTCGCCATGGAAAAGACCAAATCGGAGAAGCTTTCTTCGGTCTCGCTCGTTTCAGGCTGCATAGTCGTAGATAGTGCCGGAATCTCTCTGCTTACAAAAGATAGCAGGGCCAGACTGGAAATACGTGCAGTCGCTTGCTGGACAGTCGAAGAGGAAAGCATGGACCGATTGGAGCCGAGTGCCATAAATCCACTTATTACAAAGAGTACAGCGGTAACGATGGACAAGATAACAAATTGTCTCTGCAAAAGCGCTGCCATCTGTTCTCCTCCTATCTCCTGATCTCTTTTCTACTCTATGAGATAAAGAGAGAAGGTAGAACAGCCGCAGAAGAAAAATAGAGGGACGCTAGAGAAGAAAAACAGCCCGCATGCTAGGGCTGTTAATGGGTATACGCGGCCGCATTTTCCTGCGAAACCGCCCGGTGAAGCGCGCGATTTAATCCGGTCGCAATAATGTTGGAGATGCCTTCTATGAAATCATCTATTTCTTTCGGGGTCACCACCAGCTCCTGTCCGAGCGGATTCAGCACCTCTCGAATCAATTGGTTCTTTTCTTGCTCCGATAATTGTCCAACCAGTCCCATAAACGTTTTTCGTGTCTCCAAATCCGGTAAATCCTCTTCGGTGTAGGGTTCCTTTCGTTCGGGCACCTGACTGACAGCGAGCCGGTTGAACGCACGGTTGTTCTCTTTGATCGATTGTCCGAAATGCCCCAACAAATAGGTAATGGCATCATTGACAATCGTGGAGGCGAATACAACCGTTGGCACTCCGATGGCGATCACGGGAACACCCAATGTTTGTTCATCAATGGCTTTGCGCTTGTTGCCGACACCGGAGCCCGGATGAATCCCCGTATCGGAGATTTGAATGGTTGTATTGACGCGATGCAATGCGCGAGATGCCAACGCATCAATGGCGATCACAAGATCAGGCTTGCTCTTTTCCACGACGCCAAACACGATCTCGCTTGTCTCGATCCCCGTAATTCCCAGAACACCAGGAGAAATCGCGCTGACCTCGCGGTACCCTTCTGTTACGGACTCCGGAGCAAGCGAAAACAAGTGACGGGTCACCAGTAAATTCTCCACGACCATGGGTCCCAACGCATCCGGTGTCACATTCCAGTTGCCTAGCCCTACGACTAGCACTTTTTTGTCTTCCGTAATACCTTTTTTCTGCAGAAATTGTGCAAACTCTATACTAAGACGCTGTGTTACCTGGTCCTCCAATTGAGTATCATTTCCACGCAGCTTGGGTACTTCAATCGTCAGGTAGTTCCCGGGTAGCTTGCCGATTTGACGCCCTGCTTCTTCATTCTCTACCGTTAGTCTCGTCACTATGATACCAGGCTCGCGGTCATCTGTTTCCATCTGAATGCCGGGGATGCTGCTGCCTGACTGCTGCTCAGCGAGTTCTTTTGCTTCTACAGCGAGATCGGTACGGATGGAATAGCCGGATAAATCAAGTTGATGTTGTTCCACTTCGAGCACTCCTTTCACTTGCACACTGTACTACTAGCTTGCATAAATGTGGCAATTTTATTCCGAATCCTTTCTTGCAATCGTCCTTTGCGCATGCTAGAATATGTTTTGTTGCATTTGTTTTGAACCGATATGGTTTCTTGTTTTAAGGAGGTGACACATATGCCAAACATTAAATCCGCAATCAAGCGCACCAAGACGATTGAAAAACGCCGCGCACAACGCGCTTCGCAAAAATCGGATCTGCGCACCGCAGTGAAAAACTTTGAAAAAGCGGTTGCATCTAACAATGTTGAATTAGCGAAGTCTACCCTTTTGGTAGCTGTTAAAAAGCTGGACAAGGCTGCTACAAAAGGTCTTATTCATAAAAATGCTGCTAACCGTCAAAAATCCCGCTTGATGAAAAAGCTGAACGCAGCTACTGCGTAAGCCCAAAAGCAAACGGGAAAACCCCAGGAACTTATGTTCCCGGGGTTTTTTATTATGTCTCCAACTGCGAGGATGTTGTTTTTTCTCTCCTGTTCACTTGCTGCAAAAATCCGAACAGCGAAGCAAGCAATTGCTGAAAGATGATGCCAAACACGACTGGCAACGCCACCAACGGCGGAAAGTACGTGACAGCCAGCACGGCCCCCGCATTCGTATTGCGCATCCCGCAGTTAAACGTAAGGGCAATCTCGGTTTCCCTTCCCCATTTCCCCCACTTGCCGACACACCAGCCTAATACATATCCGACCATCATCAGCACCAAAACTACCAAAGCGAGGTAAATCAGTTTTTGATCCGGCTGTTGCAGATACGGGGCAACTACAGAGCTATTGATCGCCACCACAGCAATAACACCGATCTTGGAAAAGGGAGCTAGGTGCGGCGACCATGATTTCACCTTGCCTTTTGTCCATTGATTCAACAGCATGGCAATCACAGACGGCAAGCCAATCATGAAGAACAGCCCTTTCATCATCCCCCATGTATCTAGCTCGACCTTGGAGCCAATCAGCGTCGAAAGAATGAACGGCACGAGAAACGGAGAAAGCAGTGTATCCAGCACGATAATGGATAACGTCAAAGGCAGATTCCCTTTGTACAAGGAAACCCACAGCATGCTCGTAATACCCGTAGGAATCGCCGTTGCCAGAACAAGACCGGTAATCGTCGCCTGATCCTGCGGGTATATGAAATGCCCCACTACCCATGCCAGAAACGGCATCACAAAATGGAGAACCAGCAGTGTTGCCAAAATCGGAAGAGGCCGGGCAAGCACACCGCCAACTTCGCGCAGATTGCTTCCCAGGCTTCCTGCAAAGGTCATAAAGGCAAAAATCCATGGAGACAAAAATGCCAAGGGGCCCAATTGATCCGCTAAGAGGATTCCCAGCACAACACTAACCGGTGTAATCACAGGCATCATTTTATCCAAGAAGCGATTGGTGAATTGTAAGCGACTCATGATTCCACCTCTGTTTCATTGTGTGAAACCTAATTTCATTTTTGCCCATTTTCTGAATTGTAGCATGTCAACGTTTCCTTGAGAAGTGGGAAATGCGGAACAAAAAAACAACCTCCGCTCCCAATGGAAGCGAGGTTGTGTTCCGTACGCCTTATCGCTTAATATGGCCAACTACTCGGGTAAAAAAGAGTTCAATCGCCAAACGCTTGTCCACCTGACCGGATTTCATGCGAAAATCTTCTTCTGCCAATTCACCAAGCAATGTGCGCAGCCCTTCTTCATCAAAATAGCGCGCTTGCTCCATCGCCTTCTTCACCGCATAGGGATGTACTTTCAGCATACCGGCTAACTGCTGCTGTGTATAACCGCGCGGTGCCCATATTTTCACATGCAGCAGAATACGAAACTGGCGTGCCAGCAGGGCTAGTAATTTGATCGGCTCTTCCCCCATTTTAAACGAGTCATACAATGTGCGAAAGGCATGCTCCAAACGCCCCGTCACCACGTCTTCCACGAGTGCGAAGACATCATGCTCCAGCGTACGGGCGGCCAAAAGCTCGATCACTTCATCCGTGATCAGCGCTTCCTTTCCTCCCAAGTACAGCGCCATCTTTTCCAATTCCTTGTCCAGCAGACGCAAATCACTGCCCGTCCGCTCCACCAGCTTCATCGCCTGTGTGCGTTCGATTTGGGTCTCATATCGTTTCGCCCGTCGTTCAATCCAGCCGTACAGATCGGCATCGCGCAAAGGGGCAAACGGGATGACGACCGCTTTGTCTTGCAGCGCCTTTACCAGCTTTTTGCGTTCATCCAATTTATCGGCTTCGATGTGGAGTAAAAGCGAAGTATATTCGGGCGGATCCTGCAAGTACGCAATTAAACTGTCAGGATCGCTTTCCACCTTTACCTGTGTCTTGGCACCCGTCAAAAAATAGGCTTGTCTGGCGATGACGAGGCGATGATCCCCAAGAAACGGAAGCGTCTGGGCATCCTGCAAAATATCCGAAAGCGATGTCTCCGTACAATCATATTGACTATAATTTAAGTCTGCATACGCAGGATCGATCATTTCTCTACGCGCCAGCGAAATAAATTCTTCCGCCAAAAATTGCTCCGTACCGTACAAGACATACACGGGAGAGAATCGCTTCTGCTTGATTTCTCTAATCGCCGAAGTCAACGGCATCTGCTTTCCCTCCGATTCCAAATAATGAAACTGTCGTTATTATAGCACAGTTCTTTTTTCAAGGGACACCCAGAAAAGCCGTGACGATGATCCGCCACGGCTTTTATAAGATTCGCACCTTTATGTAAACGCTTAGGGAGAAGCCCCGGGAAACCTCCTCCCTAAACGGTAAGCAGGGGTGCTTGGTACTATACTATACGTCGATTCATTGGCTTTGGTGCTGGTCCATGCGCCTTTTTATTTACCTCTTATACGAAAGGATTTCCCGATTAATCCTCTTGGTTGGAATTGCTCTTTACATTGCCCTGAGAAGAGGTTTTTTCCTCTTTCTTTGCTTCTTTTTCCGCTTCTTTTTCGTCTTTCTTGGCTTCTTTTTCTTTATTTTTTTCGCTCGCGTTTTTCGCTTCCTCCGACTTACCCGCGCCCTTTTCCTCCTGCGATGTCTTTTCATTTGATGGAACGTTCTCTATATCTGAGGATGTCGCCCCAGGCATAGAGGATCCCGCTCCAGGAAAAATCGCACCACGGTCTATCGGTGCCTCATTAACAGCAGGAACTGCCGGTTTGGTAGCAGGCTTCTGCGTTACAACTGGCTTTTTGACCGGCGCTTTATTCACCTGTGTCTGTGTTTTGCTTGGTCCTGTTTTGGTTTTCGGCGTTGTCTTCGGTGGTTGCGTCACAGTTGGCACCTCAGGTTTCACCACCGTTGGCACCCCCTGTTGGACAGGCGATTCTGTCTGACTGGAGACTGGTTCAACTACAACGTTCCCGCCTGTTTGCGAGCCTGGTGCCGGCTTATCCAACACAGCGTTTTTCATGAGAAAGAATAGGCCAAATAATAAACACGCTGCGGCGACTCCGCTTCCCACTTTGCTAAACCAGACAGGTAATCGCTTGATCTTGGCAACCTCTTGCTCCTGCGGCTGCTTCCACTCTAGCGTCGGCAGCTCTTCCCGCTCAAGACGGGCCATAACAGGAACAGGCTTCTTGAATTTCCGTTCCTTTTCCAATTCGGGCAGAATCGAGTCTACCAGGCTGAATGCTGGTGTCACTGGGGGTAAATCTGCCAACTGGCGCGATACCTTTATCATACGATCATGCATGAGCTGCAAGTCGGCGTTTTTGGCCAGAATCAGCCGTAGTGACTCTTTTTCTTCCATCGTCAAATCACCATCGAGATCACGCTGCAGCAGCTCCATCTCCATATCTTTGATCATTACCCTATCCCCCCTTTCTGATAATCATGTAGTAACTCCTGCAATTGCTGCCTTGCACGGAACAAATACGATTTCACCGTATTGAGCGGAAGTTCCAGTGAATCAGCAATTTCCTGATACGATAGGTCCTGGATATAGCGGAGGACCACCACTAAGCGATACTGTTCGGGCAGCTTGGCTATCGCGTCTTGGATGTCGCTTGCCAGACTGCTGGCAAGAATCTCTCCTTCAACGTCTTGTTTATCTATTAGTGTCAACTCATGCTCCTCGATCGATACTGTTTCCTTTTTCGCCCTGAATTTATCCATGCATACATTGCTGACAATACGCTGTACCCAGGTCGAAAATTTCGCCTTCTCTTGATAGGTATCAATTTTACGATAAATGCGAATCAGCGCTTCCTGCGAGGCATCCATAGCATCCTGCTCGTTCCCCAAAATATAGTAAGCACTGCGGTAAACAGAGTTTTCGATCATGCGGAGTAGCTCGACAAGCGCATCGTGGTCTCCAGCCTGCGCGCTCCTTACCAGCTCTGCTTCACGCATTTTTTCCTCTCCCCTCTACAGACGCTACCCCTTTTTAAAAGGTTGCAACCGTTCCGGCGACAATAGCTGTGTCTTTAGAATCATTTTATTTGGATGTATATGTACGATAATCGCTCCATGCTGATCGGTTCGGTAAACGTGAACGTCTGCTAATCTTTGCAACACCTCTTCTGCGGGGTGTCCATAGCGATTTTTCTCCCCGACGGATATCATTGCCATTTGCGGCTTGATCGTTTGAACGAAATGTGCGCTCGTTGATGTGTTGCTGCCATGATGAGCTACTTTCAATATATCGACGGTTGGCAGACCTTTTTGTAACAGCATATTTTCCCCATCTTGCTCTAAATCACCTGTAAACAAGATCTTTTTCCCATACGCCGATAAAACCAGGACAACGGAGGCATCGTTGCCTGCAAAGCCGTCTTCTCTATCTGGATGAAGCCACGTCCACTGCACACCGGGTGCATCCTCCCAATGATCGCCTGGCTTTCCGCTAAGGATTGGTACGTGTCTTCTTTGTAATTCATGCACGATATCTGCTTGGACTCCCTCTGGAACGTCGTGATTGACGATGGCCGCTCCAAAAGAAAAATAAGGAATAATCGCCGGGATCCCTCCCACATGATCTGCGTCTCCGTGTGTCATGATCAATCGATCAATATGTTCAATCCCACGCGAACGCAAATAAGGGAGCAGCGTATCCTTCCCAACCTCATAGGGATCTCGCCGCTTGCGCCATGTTTCTTGCTCAGAAAAACGCAAGGTGCCACCCCCATCTATCAAGTATACCGTTTTTTTCCCAATCTCGACAACGATAGAGTCTCCTTGCCCAACGTCCAAAAAGGTAATGATTACCTCTTCATTTCCTTTGAATGGCTGTCTCGCCAAGCCGAGAAGCAAGAGCAGACAAACGAAATAGACACCAAGATCACGCAGGCGGTGATACCCAATTTTCCATAAATAGGAGAATGCTAGAAGGAAAATGCCATACAAGACCAACCACCACCAGTCAGGGTGCGGCCAATGGCGAAAAGGTGGCTGCCAATGATCCAGCCAGATGAAGCCCTTATGAATCCACATTAAGAAGTATTCATTTATACGCACGGCAAGCAAAGCGAGTGCAGGATGGATGGACCCTAGCGCCAATGCAGCGTACCCGAGCGGCAATACAACGAGAGAGAGCACTGGGACGGCAAGCAAATTAATGAGGAGGGAAAGAGGGTTGGAGAGATGAAACCAATACACAACGAAGGGAAAGGACGCAAGCTGGGAGGCGATGGCAACCGCGATCGAGGAACGCAACCAGCGTGTACGGGGATACGGCAGCATCATAAATAACGGCACCCATTCTAGCAAACCTAACGTAACGATAAAGGACAATTGAAACCCGATCTGCCATAGCTGATAAGGATCATACAACGACATGACAATAAGGGCAAGCGCCCAGATGTCTCGCGCGTGCATTCGCTCTCGGCTCAGCTGAAACCATAGTCCAACTCCTCCCATGATCCCTGCCCGTATGGCCGATGCACTTGCTCCCACCCACAGGACATAAGCGCCAATAAGCCCCATCGTGATCCACACACCTGTGCGCTTGTTCACGCCAAGCTTTTCGACCAGCCATAAAAAGGCAATGCTGACGATCGTGACATGCAGGCCGGAAATCGCAAGTACATGCAATGTCCCCAAATTGGCATACAGGTTTTGCAGCTCAGGCGTAACCTCCTGTTGCAAGCCCAATAATAATGACTTCATATATCCGGCGGTCTCGTGGGTCGTATAGAGCTCGTCCAGCTTTTGCGCCGAGAAGAGCTGTGCTTGCCGAAAAAAAGCTAGCCAGCCACGCTCTCCCGCTTCTACCTGAATTTCTGAAAAAGTTGTCTGCCCGGTGACATAGATGCCTTGCCAGCGTAAAAATCGTGCATAGTCAAACGCGTGAGGATTGCGTGCTGGCTCCGGCAGAGAAAGGGAGATGGGGCCAGACAGCCCGTCCCCTACCTGCCAATTCTCCACCTCTTTTATCTGTGCCTCCTCGGTAAGAGTAACCCGTATCGCGATCCGTTCTGTTTTTGGCGTAATCCACTTGCCAGTTGGTCCAGCGTCTCTGGGAGCTGGAACGGACAATTCAAATCTCGCTAGATCCCCATCCCGCTTGGGGGACGAAGCGATTGTTCCTGCTATGATTACTTCCTTATTCGTTGCAGCGTCCTGGTACAAAAAAGATTGATGAGCAGCATCATAGGCAACAAAGTAGATTCCCGCGAGTAAGAACGCAGCTGTCTGTATCAGGCAATAGGGTCTCCAGTGTCTTGGCAGACGCCAGCTGAGAATCATAATCCCTACGCCGATCAGCGGAAAGACAAAGACAGGTATATAGGCAGCCAAATAACATCCCGCTGCCATCGCGATGCTGCATGAAAACAAATGTATCCCCCTCATGGATCACCATTCCCTCTTCTCCATACACTTTTTCCCATTGTATGGAAGTTGGAACAGACAAAAAAAGCTTGGACATGAGCCCAAGCCTGATGATACCTTCATCGCTTGTTCAATTTGTGAATGATGGCAAGAAGCAGAAACGATATGATCATCATTGCGATGACCCAGTAGGTGGCCAAGTGCATGTCGCCGGATTCCACTGCGAGGTAGATGGCCGTCGGGATGTTTTCGGTCTTGCCCGGGATATTCCCTGCAAACATTAGCGTAGCGCCAAACTCCCCCATCGCCCTGGCAAACCCAAACATGAAGCCGGATAGAAGAAACCGCCAGGAAATCGGCAGCGTCACGTACCAAAATACTTGAGCCTCTCCAGCCCCCATTGTGCGAGCGATCTCTTCCAACTCTTTGTCGACCGACTCAAATCCGGTCTTGATCGTCTGATAGACCAATGGAAAGGAAACGACGACACCGGCAATGACCGCCGCCCACCAGGTAAACACGATCGGTTGACCGAACAGCCATTCAATCCCTTTGCCAAGCCAGCTATTCCGCCCAAACAGTACGAGCAAACCAAAGCCTACCACCGTCGGAGGCAGAACCAGCGGGGAAAGAAGAATGGTCTCCACTACTAGCCTGCCTTTTCGCTGCTTGCGAGCCATGTACCAAGCAGCACAAACACCCAGAATAAAGACAAGGAGACTGGCCACCGCAGCTATTTTCAAGGAGATATAGATAGGCGTCCAGAATTGTTCCTGATTGATCATGGTTGGCTAGGAGCAGCGAATCCGTACTTGGCAAACACTCGCTTTGCTTCCTCTCCTTGCAGCCATTGATAGAAAGCCTCTGCTTCTTTCCCATGTCGGGTTGATTTGACAATGCCAAGCGGATAGACGATCGGCTGATGAGTGGCCGGATCAGCCGTTGCCGCAATGCGAATGCGACCCGATGACAGCGCGTCCGTCTTGTAGACAAATCCGGCCTCTACATTCCCTGTCTCTACATACGTAAGGACCTGTCGGACATCTTTGGCAAAAATGATTTTATCCTGAATGTTCTCCCACACACCAAGATTCATCATCGACTGCTGGGCATATTTCCCCGCTGGAACGGTCTGTGGTTGCCCGATCGCTACTTTCTTCAATTCTGGATTGCTGATATCCTCCACAGAAGTCACCGTTGCTGGGGCATCTTTGGGAACAATTAGAACAAGTTCGTTCGTCAGCAAATTCATTTGCTGCTCCTTGGCCACCAGTCCTTTCGTGACGAGAGCTTCCATCTGAGGCGCTCCTGCCGAGAAAAACACATCAGCCGGGGCGCCTTGCTCGATTTGCTGCTGCAGGGTACCAGACGAGCCAAACGTGGTGACGAGTGAAATTCCTTCGTGAGTGCTTTCATACAGCGGCTTTAGTTCTTTCAATGCATCTGATAGACTGGCCGCTGCCAATATGTACAATTCTATATTTTCATGTTGCCCAGACGCAGCTGCATTCTGAGTTCCCTGACCAGCCTCATGACTATTGCCGCAGGCACTCAAGGAGAATGCCAGCAATCCACAAAGAAGCGATTGCAGAAAACGATATTTCCTTTTCATGCACATCCATTCCTTTTTTTTGATCTCACTCGATTCTACTCTTTCTCATTCGATAGAACAATAGTTGAAGGGGGCTAGACTCTTATACAATCCTGTCGTGGCAACGCTGCTGCACAATTGCTTGCACCCTATCCGTGAATCGTGGATACAAATAAAGAGAACCCTCCTTGCCCCATCCGTCGAAAAGGTATGTTTTGGAACATCCGTGTACAGACTGGGAGCAACATCCAATAAGCATCATTCCTAGTGGTTGGGTACTTTGAAAGATTGCACGGATATTCGATACATGTTAGATTTAGCTATAGTGATTTTTTAAGCCCTGCGAGAGGAAGCGTATCATTTTATGTGTGGAATCGTATCCCTTTACAATAAACGTCAACAACCTGTCATGCCTGAAACGATTCAGGCGCTGACCAATGTGATCCTGCACCGTGGACCGGATGACGACGGGTTTCATGTAGATGAACATATTGCCCTCGGCTTTCGACGCTTGAGCATTATCGACGTTGAAGGCGGACATCAACCGCTTTTTAATGAAACGAAAGAACTGTGGATTATCGGAAACGGTGAAATCTACAATTATAAGGAGCTGCAAAGCTGGCTCAAGGAAAAAGGCCATGTCTTCCATACCGATTCGGACATTGAAACGATCCTCCACTTGTATGAGGAAGTAGGTTTTGACGCACCAAAGCATTTGCGCGGAATGTTCGGCTTTACAATCTGGGACGGTCGCCGCAAGCTGTTGTTTGGTGCTCGCGATCATTTCGGCATCAAGCCGCTTTACTATACGGAAACGCCTGATTCCATCGCTGTCGGCAGTGAAATCAAAAGCTTGCTAGAGCTGCCGGGCGTACCGCGGGAAGTGAACGAGACTGGGTTTTATCACTATCTCACTTTCCAATATGTACCTGATCCGCAAACGATGTATAAGGGAATCTATCGCGTTCCGCCTGCCCACTTTTTCATTATCGAAGATGACCGCATCCGTCTTGAAAAATACTGGAACGTTGAATTCAATCCGGATGAAAGCAAGCCATTCTCCCATTTTGTGGAGGGCACTCGTGCGATCATGCTTGAATCAGTGGATAAGCATCGTGTCAGTGAAGTGCCTCGTGGTGCCTTTCTTTCCAGCGGCGTGGATTCCAGCAGTATCGTCGCTATGCTTCGTACATTTGAACCGGTTAAAACCTTCTCGGTAGGTTCGGATATTCCAGGGTATAGCGAGCTGGATTATGCGCGCCGTACCGCCCAGTATCTCGGTACGGAACACCACGAGCTGGTTGTTAATGCGCAAAACTATATGGACGAATTGCCAAGACTCATTTGGCATCAAGACGAACCGGTTGCCGATCCTTCTGCGATCCTGCTCTACTTCGTCGCTCAATTAGCCAGCCAGCATGTTACTGTCGTCTTATCCGGTGAAGGTGCGGATGAGTTTTTCGGTGGGTATAACATTTATCGTGAGCCTCACTCCCTGCGCATGTTCTCCCATATGCCGGGTTGGATGAAAAGCTCGATGCGCAGCATTGCGGAAAAGCTGCCAGACAACGTAAAGGGCAAGAACTTTTTGATTCGTGGCTCCAAATCCGTTGAAGAACGATTCTTTGGAAACGCGCTAATCTTCTCTGAGGACATGAAGGAACGAGTGGTGATGGAGGATATACTGCGCTCCAGCACCTATCAATCGCCATTTGCCATTACCGAAGAAATTTATCGTCATGCCAATGCCTATGATGATGTGACCAAAATGCAATATCTGGACATCCATACTTGGTTGCGCGGAAATATCCTGATGAAGGCAGACAAGATGACCATGGCTAACTCGCTGGAGCTGCGCGTGCCGTTCATCGATCCAAAAGTATTTGAGTTTGCGGCCACCATTCCAACCAAATACAAGATCGCCAACGGTACAACAAAGCATGTGCTGCGTGAAGCCATGCAAGATTTCCTGCCAGCCGAAATCAAGACCAGACCGAAGCTCGGTTTCCCGGTACCTACCCGCCACTGGTTGAAAAATGAATTCTACCAATGGGCAAAGGAAATCATTTTCGAAGCGAAGGTCGACCATCTGATCAATAAAGCGTATGTCCTGTATATGCTGGATGAACATCGTGAAGGTCATGCCGATTACAGCCGAAAAATCTGGACGATCCTGATCTTCATGCTGTGGCACCAAATCTTCATTGAGCAGAAATATTCGTTCGGCCCTTATGTGAGCCCTACCGTTGAAGCTCGTCGAAAAAAAACTGATCTGCAGCATATAGGGTAATGTAAGGAAAGAGGCAAAAGTCTATCGTAGACTTCTGCCTCTTTTTTATTTGCAACACCCTCTTATCTTTTCTTATAGTCATTCTTAGATACGCTTAAGGAGGTATACCTATGCTCTATGAGTTGTGGGAGAGATATAAACGCTTCCTAGTGGCTGGCGCGATTGTTCTGTTTCTGTCTCTCAGCTATTTACTCTATCAATTCCAATCGTTTGAGCAGGCGCCAATGCCACTCGGGTCTCCTGCTTATGCTGCTGAGGCATTCCCCCGCGAGGAAACAATCAAAAACGAATCGAAAAAAGCTGAGGAGCAACCACCACAGGATGCTCCAGTCTTGTATGCAGAAATAAAAGGGAAGGTAAAGAACCCTGGCATGTATGAAATACTGGCAAATGAACGCGTTGCCCATCTGATCACCAAGGCTGGCGGATTGCTCCCGGAGGCAGATCAACAACGCGTAAATTTGGCCCAACGCTTGGAGGACGGACTTTCCCTCTATATCCCTGCCAAGGGGGAACCACAGTCGACTGCAGATCCATGCAATCCATCACAAGCGACTTTCCCTGCTTTAGCTGGTGAGGAGCATTCCGGAACTGGACAACCTCCTGCCAATGGCATTGTAAACCTGAATACCGCCACTTTGGCAGAGCTGCAAACATTGCCGGGAATTGGCGCAACCCGTGCGGAAGCGATATTGGCTTATCGCCAAAAGAACGGCCCTTTTTCCAAGCCGGAAGATCTGAAAAAAGTGACGGGAATTGGGGACAAAACCTTCCTTCGTTTAAAGGAGAAAATTCGCGTGAATTGATGAACCTCGTCATGAACCCTCCCTTTCTCTCATACACTTTCAACAATAGAGAGGATGGAGGGATTATTCATGCGCATCGGGTTTGTCGGCACCGGCAGCATGGGGCGTGTATTAATCGAGGCGTTCATTGCGTCAAAGGCCGCTCACCCCACTCAAATCATCGCCTCGAATCGGACACCCGCAAAAGTGGAAGAGCTGGCGCACAAACATTCTGGCTTAATCGTTGCCCAAGACAATCAGGAGGTGGCGCGAAACGCTGACATCCTGTTTTTATGCGTGAAGCCATTTGAATACAAACAAGCACTTGCTGAGTTTGCCCATGAGCTGACCCCACAGCATTGTCTCGTGACCATCACGAGTCCCGTTACATTGCGTGAACTGGAGGAGCTTGTTCCCTGTCAGGTCATACGGGCAGTGCCCAGCATCACAAATGCTGCACTCTGTGGCATTACCTTGCTGGAATATGGTACGACCGCTACGCCTGAAGCCCGCGAAGCCGTGCTTTCTCTGTTAGCTAAAATCAGCCGTCCAATCGAAGTGGAAGAAAAGTTTCTGCGAATTGCCTCAGATATCAGCAGCTGCGGTCCCGCTTTCCTCAGCTATATACTTCAGCAAATGATTCAAGCTGCAGAGGACGAAATCGGCTTATCCAAGGAGACCGCTACATTTCTCACTACCCAGATGGTCATTGGCTTTGCCGGTTTGCTGGAGCAAGAGCTTTTTACCCTTCCCACCCTGCAGGAAAAGGTATGCGTGCCAGGGGGTATTACTGGAGAAGGCTTAATTGCGCTGCAAAAAGGCATCCCTGGAGTATTCAATGAAGTGTTTCAGCGTACCCATGCAAAATTTGCAGAGGACCTGCATGAGGTCAGCAAGCATCTCCGCTCCTAACAAATAGAACCGCACAGTCTCCCGTGCGGTTCTTCTTTATTATCCTACGACGATATTCACAAGCTTGCCAGGAACCGCGATCACTTTGCGGATCGTTTTCCCTTCGATCAAGCCCGCTGTCTTTTCATGATTCACGACGTGTGCTTCCAGCTCTTCTTTCGATAAGCCATTCGGTACAACCAGCTTATCGCGCACTTTGCCGTTAATCTGAATCGCAATCTCCACCTCATCCAATACGAGAGCTTGCGGATCATACGTTGGCCATGTTTGCTCGTGTACACTGTCTTTGTTGCCAATCAGCTGCCACAGTTCTTCCGCAATATGTGGAACGATTGGCGCCAAGAGTACGATCAGTGTTTTCAATGCATATACCAATGTGCCGCGATCTGCTGTTTCCGGATAGGTGTACAGCTTGTTCACGAGCTCCATGATGGTGCTGATTGCTGTATTGAACGCATAGCGCTCTCCAATGTCCTCGCTCACTTTTTTGATCGCATAATGGGTCATGCGGTACAGATCTTTTGCCGCTTCTTCGGATGTATCCGGTGCTGCTACGGTTCCTTCAAACAAGCCGGCATGGCCATCCACCAGTCGCCATACGCGATGCAGGAAGCGATAGCTGCCCTCTACCCCTGTATCGGTCCAGTCCAGATCACGCTCAGGCGGCGCCGCAAACAAAATGAAGAGACGTCCGGTATCTGCCCCGTACTTTTCAATAATCTCATCAGGGCTGACAACATTGCCTTTGGATTTAGACATTTTTGCCCCTTCTTTTAACACCATTCCTTGCGTCAGCAGACTGCGGAAAGGTTCGTCGTACTTCACCATGCCGATATCGTAGAGCACTTTGGTGAAGAAACGGGAGTAGAGCAAGTGCAGGATTGCATGTTCAATCCCGCCGATATATTCGTCTACCTGCATCCATTTATCCGCATTTTCCTTGGAGAAAGGCAGCTCGGTATTTTGGGAATCTGTATAGCGCAGATAGTACCAGGATGAATCGATAAAGGTATCCATCGTGTCTGTTTCACGACGTGCATGGCCGCCGCATGTCGGGCATGTCGTATTCACATAGCTTTCCGAAGACGTAAGCGGATTGCGCTTGCCGTCGATGACCACATCTTCTGGCAACAGCACTGGCAGTTGCTCGTAAGGTACTGGTACGACACCGCATGAATCGCAATAGATCATCGGAATTGGTGTGCCCCAATAACGTTGTCGAGAAATCAGCCAATCGCGCAAACGGTAAGAGACGGTTCCGCCGCCTTTCCCTTGTTCCTCCAAGAACTTGCTGATCGCTTTGATCGCATCACGGTTCGGCATGCCATCAAAATCGCCTGAGTTGATCAACGTGCCATCTTCCGTGAAGGCTTCCTCTACGCCGACTTCTTCAGCCAGCATCTCTGGGTCTAATGGATTGATGACCACTTTGATCGGCAACTCGTATTTCTTGGCAAACTCAAAGTCGCGCTCATCATGAGCAGGTACGCCCATTACAGCACCGGTACCGTAATCGAGCAGCACATAATTGGCTACCCAGATCGGCACCTGTTCTCCTGTCAACGGATGCTTCGCATAAGCCCCTGTAAAATGCCCCACTTTTTCTGCATCCGCAGCGGTGCGGGCGATTTCGCTTTCCTTTTTGATTTGCTCCACAAAAGCGCGGACTTCCGCTTCTTGCGGTTTCCCCTCAATCAATCTGGCTACCATCGGATGCTCTGGTGCCAGGACCATGTAGCTGACGCCGTACAGCGTATCCGGACGGGTAGTAAATACAGTGATTTCCTCATCCTTCAGTTCCGGCACCGTAAAGGTTACATGTGCCCCTTCGCTTTTGCCGATCCAGTTGCGCTGCATGGTTCTCACTTTTTCAGGCCAATGTGGCAAGTTGTCAAGATCGTTCAGCAAGCGCTCTGCATAGTCGGTAATTTTCAGGAACCATTGCTCCAGATCTTTTTTTGTTACCTCCGAATCACAGCGCCAGCAGAGTCCGTTGATCACCTGCTCGTTTGCCAATACCGTTGAGCATTCCGGACACCAGTTTACAAAGGCACGCTTCCGGTATGCCAAGCCGTGCTCATAAAACTTCAGGAAGAGCCATTGCGTCCATTTATAATAGTCCGGGGAGCAGGTCGCCACTTCACGGGACCAGTCGATGCTGACACCCAGACGATTCTGTTGTTCTTTCATGAAATCGATGTTTTCGTATGTCCATTTAGCCGGCTGTGCACCGAATTTAACGGCTGCATTTTCCGCAGGCAAGCCAAATGCATCCCAGCCCATCGGATGCAGCACTTGATAGCCGCTCATCCGTTTAAACCGGGCAATGATGTCCCCGATCGAATATACGCGCATATGTCCCATGTGCAGACGTCCAGACGGATAAGGAAACTGCTCCAAGCAGTAAAACTTGGGTTTGTCGTTTGCCTCTACAGTCTGATGCGCTTGAGTTTCCTGCCATTTCTTTTGCCATTTGACTTCGATTTCAGCAGGTACGTATTGCCTTGCCATGACGATTTCCTCCTTAAACAGTTCCGAAAAATAGGCAAAAAATAAGAAAACTCCCGCCACTAACACGTATGTGTCAGGGACGAGAGGATATTCCCGCGGTACCACCCAGATTAGTGAAGCCCGACATGGAATGCCTGTGCGCTTCACTCGCTTTTGCTTCCCGTAACGTGGAAGGGACGCCAGCCCTACTTTGGACATGCCAGTATTCGAGCCTGGAGCTTTGAGGCGAGTTCGAAAATGATTTCGGGTTGACTTGCACCATCCGCCAACTCTCTAAGCCGAAAGCCCTTTTCTACTACTCCTCATCATCGCGATTCCATATTTTCCTTTAGTATACGCCGATTATAGTCATATCGAACACCCAATGTCAATCCTTTGGCTTTTTCGCCGTAAAAAATAGGCGTTCACTCTCTGGATGAGGGGGCTGCGATTGAAAATCAGCCGTCAGCGTAATCTGTTCAAATCCCGCTGCACGCAGCCAATTCATCATTTGCAACGGTTGATACGCCCGTTGAAAGTGGCTTTCCTCCACTCGCTCGTACAAGCCGTTTGGCTGGCGCAAAAAGAACGTCAGCTGATGCTCCACTTCATACCGCAGCGGATCGGTAAAGCAATCCCAGATATAGGCGACGTCTTCCTCTTGCAGCGTAAAGGTGTTATCTGCAAAAAAATGAACGATTTTATAAGGGCTATGTACATCAAACAAAAAGGTTCCACCGGGCTGCAGATGGGCAAATACCTTTTGAAACGTCTTCTGCACGTCTGTCTCATCCGTAACATAACTAAGCGAATCACACAAGGAGATCACCGAATCTACAGGAGCCAACTCCAGTTCGCGCATGTCCTGCTCTACCCACGTGACATCCGCATGGGCTGCCCGCATTTTTTCATAAGCAACGGCCAGCATTTCTGCGGACAAGTCGACCCCTGTCACCCGATAACCTTGCTTGCTGAGCGGGATGGCAATACTGCCCGTACCACACCCAAGATCCAGAACGGTTTGGGGCTTGCCATACTTTTCCCATATCTCGTTCACCCAAGTGAGCCATTGATCATAGGGGGTATCCGCCATCAAGCGATCATATATAGCGGCCAAATGTGCGTACGACATGCTCTCTCCTATGCGTCAAACGACACTTTCGGGGCATCTCCCCAGAGTCTTTCAATGTTATAAAACTCACGTTCCTCACGATGGAACACATGAACCACCACGTCACCCAGGTCAACCAGTACCCAGCGCCCTTCATCCAGGCCCTCGACCCCGCGTACGGTGTATCCGTTTTTATGTGCTTGTTCCTGGATCTCCTTGACGATCGCCTGCACTTGTCGTTCATTATTGCCATGGCAAATGACAAAATACTCCGCAATTACGGAGAGATTTTGGATATCCAGCGTGATTAGATTCTCCGCCTTTTTCTCCTCAGCTGCGTGTACAACCAGACGCGCCAAATCTTGTGTTACTTGTATCATCCGTTTCCTCCCTTTCGTACCAGATCATTATAAGCGAGAAGCGTCAGCGGAAAAACTGGCTTGCCTCGCTCAATCAAATGAGTAATCGTCCCGCCCAAAGCAAAGGCCAACGCATCGTCCAAATTATGCTTGGATCGCTCACGTATCTCCTCCACCCCGTTAAAGGATCGGTTCGGTTCTATATAGTCTGCCACACAAATCACTTTTTCTAACAAGGTCATCTCTTTGCGCCCCGTCGTATGGTAGCGGACCGCATTCAAGATAGCTGGATCGGTCACACCCAATTCCTGCTGTATGACAATCGCACCGGCAAAGGCGTGCCATAGCTCTTTGTCACCTTCAATCAATTCCTGCGGCAAATCGTGACGGACCAAGACGTCCCGCATTTTTTCCACCGGCCAGCATTTGCAATAATCATGCAAAAGCGCAGCCAGCTCCGCTTGCCCAGGATCAGCGCCGTAACGCTGGGCCAACTCGATTGCGGACGCCGCAACTCCCAAGGTGTGATCATATCTTTTTTGATTCATCTGGGCACGTATTTGGGCTAGCAGCCTTTCACGATCATCCAAAAGATTCATACAATCGCTGCTCCTTTATATAGCGTTCGACAGCGTCAGGCACCAAATACCGGATGCTGATTCCCTCCTGCACTCTTTGCCTAATCATCGTGGAAGAGATATTGATTGTAGGCATTTCGACAAAAGTGACATAAGATGAAACAGCATCCTGATTATACTGGGCACCCGATCTGGACAGTCCAATAAAATGCACCATCGTCCGAAGTTCCTCGAAGCGATACCATTTGGGCAGCATCTCTACCATGTCTCCACCGATAATGAACCAAAAATCATCATGCGGAAACTTTTGCCGAATCGCTCTCATCGTGTCAACCGTATAGGATGGACCCTCGCGCTGAAGCTCGATATCCGAAACGCGAAAGGTTGGATGGTCCGCCACTGCGAGCTCAACCATACGCAACCGATGCTGCTCGGATGCAATATCTGTTCGCGTTTTATGTGGTGGGATTTTTGCCGGCATCAGCCAGACTTCATCCAATTTCATCTGATCACGAGCCTGTTCTGCCGCAATCAAATGACCGTAATGGATAGGATCAAACGTCCCGCCAAACAGCCCAATCCGCTTTCCATTGCTCATCATTTCGTTCTATGGCAACTCAATCGTTTTGTGTTCTTTCGATTCTTTATACAATACGACTGTATGGCCGATGAGTTGCACCAACTCGGCTCCGGCACCTTCAGAAAGTGCTGCAGCCACATCGTGCTTGTCATCATCATTGTTTTGCAAAATGGAAACCTTGATCAGTTCCCGGACTTCCAGTGCTTCCTTGATCTGTTTGATCATGTTTTCATTCACGCCGCCTTTTCCCACCTGAAAAATCGGGGTCAGATGGTGAGCGAGTGCACGCAAATGGCGTTTTTGTTTACCTGTTAGCATTTCTTTTACGTCCCTCCATGTTGCAATTGTCTTAAAACCGTTTCACGCATCAGCTCAGTAGGAGCTGATCTCCCTGTCCATAGTTCAAAGGCAAGTGCTCCTTGATTAATAAACATGCCGACGCCTGAATGGGTCTTGGCGCCAAGCGCTTTTGCTGTTTGCAGCAATTTGGTTTCCAATGGATTGTAGATCAAATCGCTTACGACTAGATCAGCTCGAAGCCATTCGGCAGCGACAGGCATTTCCTCCACATGTGGATACATCCCAATCGAGGTAGTGTTAATCAACAGCGACGCATCCTGGATAGCCTCCCCAGCCTGCTGCGGATCGATTACAGAAGTGGAAACGCTGGACGAGAGCAGCTCTGCCAACACCAGAGCTTTCTCTCGGGAACGATTCACAATCCGGATTTCTTTTACCCCATGCTGGGCCAAGGTGCAAGCAACCGCACGTGCTGCGCCACCCGCTCCGATCAAGACCACCACCTGGTTTGTCAAGGTGATGTTCGTCTCCTCCAGCAAGGACCGGACATACCCATTCCCATCTGTATTGTACCCGATTAATCGGCCATTTTCGTTGACTACCGTGTTGACGGCTCCAATCCGTTTCGCTAGCGGATCGATTTCATCCAACAGGGGTACAATCGCCACCTTATGCGGAATCGTCACATTCACCCCGCGCAAGGAAAGCGCCCGAATCCCCTTAACAGCATCGCTCAAGGCTTCCGGTGCTACATCAAAAGCAGCATAAGCAAACGGCAATTTTTTGGCTGTAAATGCGGCATTATGCATGACTGGCGATTGGGAATGATGGACCGGATGGCCAAACAGTCCAACCAGTTGTGTCTTGCTCGTGATCATCGCTATCTCACTCTCCCGGGGAAAGCTTTGCTGATACTTCATCTCAGAAAGTCAGGAATATTGCTGTAAAAGCCCCTTCTAACGGAAGGGGCAAAACAAACGTGTACAACTCGCTAGATTAATGCTTTTCGTACGCCGATCGCTACACCTTTTGGTACATGAATATCCACAATTGCGGGCAGCTTGCCTTGCAAGGTGACCCAGCCCAGTCCTGAGATTACGATATCAGTAGGTCCTTTAGCCTCTATTTTTACTGTATGCTTGGTGAAGGCAGGAAGTTGCTTTGCCGATTCACCTGTAGGCGGTGCCAGCAGCTCTCCATGATGTTTTGCAAAGATCTCATCCGCCTGTTCCAGCTTGGTCCGATGAATATACAGGTTGTTGGAAATGTAGACCGTAAAGGATTGACGTTCGCCGCGAACAAAATCGATACGGGCCAATCCTGCCAAAAACAGCGTTTGCTGATCATTGAGCTGATACACTTTCGGATTGATTCGGGCAGTCGGAGAAAGCTTGCGCAAATCCTGCGCAGTCACCATATGGCCGATCTGATCCCGATTGATAATGCCGGGGGTGTCATAAAGCAGGCGTCCATCTTCCAACGGGATTTCGATCTTGTCCAACGTAGTCCCTGGAAATGGTGATGTGGTAATCTCCATATCAGCCGCTCCATAATCATGAAGGATCCGATTGATCAAGGTAGATTTGCCCACATTCGTTACACCCACGATATGTACATCCCGACCCTTGCGCAGTTGGCCGATGCGAGCAAGCAGCTCGTCAATGCCAATCCCTTTGGCTGCACTGACCAAAACCACATCCTCTGGCTTCAAGCCGCGCTCTTTTGCTTCGTGCTGAATCCAGTTGCGCACGCGATTCAAATTGATATTTTTGGGGAGCAGGTCTACTTTGTTTCCTACCAGCAAAATCGGATTTTTGCCGACAAAGCGTGGCAGTCCGCGCAGCCACGACCCTTGGAAATCAAACAGGTCCACTACCATGACGACGAGCGTGTCGGTAGCCCCTATTCCATTTAAAATCCGGAGAAAATCATCATCGTCCATCGACACAGGGGCTACTTCGTTATAATGCTTGATCCGATAGCAGCGTTGGCAAATGATGGTCTGGCGATCCAGAGCCGATCTCGGGGTATAGCCGGGCTTTCCCTGGTCTTCGGTCTGGATCTCAATCCCGCAGCCTGCGCAATGAACCGCTTCTTCCGTCATTAAGTCTTGTTCTTCCATGAAATCATTCCTTTCCGCCGCATCCAGTAGAGCGCCATCCGTTCCAACTGCCGATTAAATCGGGTCAAGATCCCGTCCGTCGATGCTACTGGTACAACCAAAATCGTATGAAACCCAAGCAGATTCCCGCCTAATATATCCGTAAACAGCTGGTCGCCAACCACCACTGTCTGTTCAATCGACACATTCATTTCTTTGACTGCACGTCGAAATGCTTGTCCCAACGGCTTGCGAGCGGCCCAGATAAAACGAACGCCTAGCGGTTCACAGAAGTGTTGCACCCGACCTTCATTATTATTGGACACTACGGTTACTTGAATGCCTGCTCGACGCAGTTCTACCAACCAATTTTCCACCTCAGGAGTCGCTTCAGGCCGATGCCATTCGACCAAGGTATTGTCTAGGTCGGTGATGACGGCGCGAATATTGCGCTGCTTCAGCTCTTCCAGACTGATATGGTGGATAGATTCAACAAACTGACTGGGCATGAGCTTTTCCAGCAACACAGCTAGCACCTCCCTATATCGGCACTAACTATACCATATTCAACCACATCCATGCAAAAAGAAAAAAGGGGAGCGACCGAAGTCGTCTCCCAGGTCAAATCCTTTACCTTCCGCTGCTTTTTAGCAGTAGAAGTGAGGTTTTCTTTTGTGATGTGGTTTTTTCTTAAATACGAACGAAACCACAACAGCTACCTTTTTAAACTTTTTACCGTGACGCTTAGGTCTTCCGAATCCACCGTAACCACCGCATTTACCGTACTTAGGGTATCCGTACATCATGCATTCCCCCCCTTCGTATCAATATGCTGCATTATATGGATGTCCGGAAAAGGAAGCCACGACGGTTGTCCGGCGCCATTCACACATATTTTTCCTTCTCTTTGACAGATTGACCACTGTAGTTTAGGTCATTAACTAGAAGGGGGGACTGGTGTGGAACGTTCGTACGGAAGGCTTGCTGTGGAAAAAAAGAGGAATCACCAGTGAACAGGTCTTAAA
Source organism: Bathyarchaeia archaeon (assembly GCA_035644815.1). Taxonomy (GTDB): domain Bacteria; phylum Bacillota; class Bacilli; order Brevibacillales; family Brevibacillaceae; genus Brevibacillus_F. Next base: position 31,937 of record DASQNU010000062.1, read on the forward strand.
ACGGAATCAACCGATTGGGGACGGAACTGAGCCTTTGTGGGACTATGTACGCAACCTAGTGGAGCGTGCAGTAGCAAAAAGGTACCTTGCTCCATAGCAAAGGTCAGCCAGCCCTTAGTTTTGTTGTTCTTTTTGCATCAGACGTTTGACTTGCTCGCGCGGCGACCAACAGTGAAACTGCCAGTCTGGCTTTGTCTCATAGCCGAGACGGGAGCAGCGGTACGCCACCCCCTGCTCCTGTTTCTCTATATGAAAATGCTCACAAGAGGCACAGCAATGGTAACGTTTTTCCGTCTTCATCAGGTTTTCCCCTCCCGCAGCAGCGAGAATATCGAGAGCTGTTCATAGCGCTCAGCTGTATCGGTTTCGCTTAAAAAATTTGAAAATCCTACGCCGACCAAACGAACTCCCTGCGGATAATCAAACGAATCCAGCAAATTATCAAGCAGTTCTTGCCAATTGCTTCCGTCACTTGCTTTCCGCTGTTTGGTGCGCTGCGTGAAGTCGGCATATTTGATCTTAACCGTCATCGTTTGCGGTTGCACTCCCTCCTCCACCACATCCTGCCATACTTCTTGCAGGAGTTCATAGGCCGCTTTCCCAAGCTGTTCCCTTTCCTGGATATCATGAGGAAAGGTCGTCTCCCGGCTCAATGACTTGATGGGTCGATCCATCACGATTTCTCGCTCATCCACTCCCCTCGCCCGGTGGTATAGGACGGCACCCATTTTCCCGAACAGCTGGATGGCTTCCTCCAGCGATAACGACCAGAAGTCCTCGATGGTATGAATTCCTTTGCGGGCGAGAAGCTCCTGTGATTTTTTCCCGACGCCATGCAAAGAACCGATTGAAAGGGGGCGGAGAATCTCTAATGCCTCTTCCGGTCGAATAATGACAAAAGCATCCGGTTTTTTCAGATCGCTTCCGATCTTGGCTAAAGACATATTATAGGAAAGACCGATGCTGCAGGTGAGTCCCGTCTCCGTCTTGATCCGCTGCTTGATCTCCCGGGCGATCGGGACGGCATTGTCATAGTGGGACAAATCGAGATAGGCCTCATCCAGGCCAACAGTTTCCCATAGGCTGGTATAGCTGCGATAGATTTGAGCGATTTCCGCCGATTTTTCCCGATAACGCTCATAGCGGACCGGCAAGAAAATCGCCTGTGGACATTTTTTTCTGGCCAATGCGGACGGCATCGCCGAGCGGATCCCATAGGCTCTGGCTTCATAGCTGCATGTGGCGACGACACCACGATTTCCAACTCCGCCTACGACAACCGGCTTGCCACGCAATTCCGGTCGATCCAATTGTTCCACGCTAGCAAAAAATGCATCAACATCAAGGTGCAAAAACTTTTTCACCTTGTTCACCCCAAACGTATATTCGCATTCATTATCTCAATTTCCCCAGTCAGATGCAAGCCGGGCTTGTCCAGCAGTTTGTCATGCGGCTACCTTCCCTCCAACCGCAGCCGCAGTCCCTCGATCGCTTCATCGAGCGTCATGTTGCCGTTCTCCTCAAGAAAATCAGCCATTTTTTGCGCTGTTGTACCTTCAGTCTTTTTAAACTGTCCTTGCAGCACAATCTCTACTGTTCCTTCGCGATCAACCAGAAGGCTTTGATACTTCAATTGGTCTGCTAACAAGAGGGCGATAATAATGAATTCTGCACTTTCCTCTTTCAGATTCAATTTACTTTTCTTTTCATTTTTACCATTTCCGTTTTTCTTGACGCCGCCCATCATAGCCTCCCTCCCTCTGATATGCTATGAAGGATTTCGCGGCATCGTGACTCCATAAGAAAGAGCCATTCTCTGCCAAAGCAGAAAGAATGGCTCTTCTGTACATTCCTACAATTTGCATGTTTGACTGGTTTGCACGAATGCTGCCGCCAGCTTCAGCATAGAGTCGTCATGCATCCACATCCGTTCAGGATGCCACTGTACACCGATGAACAATCTGTTTTCACTTTCAATCGCTTCGATCACACCGTCGCCGCTTCGTGCTGTCACCCGGAATCCCGGTGCAGCGTCTTTTACCGACTGATGATGGGATGAATTGACCAACACTTCGGTTTTCTGAAGCGCTTCTGCGACAAATCCCGGCTCCAAACGGATTGTATGGGCACCATACTGCCTTGATCCGCGCTGTGCATGCTGGTAGGCGCCTGTAATCTGGCTCGGTATGTCCTGATACAGGGTGCCCCCCAGCGCCACGTTCAAGATCTGCATCCCACGGCATATTCCCAGGATCGGTTTCTTACGCTCCACCGCCAGCTGAATCAATGTGATTTCAGCCAGATCCCGCTCGTAGACTACCTCTCCCAAGCCCGGCAATGGCTGCTCTCCGTATAAGTGAGGAGCAGGATCTTCACCACCCGTCAGGATAATGCCGTCCAGCTTTTCCACCATCTCTGCATAAGGAGCTCCCTCGCTCGAAAGCAGTGGCAAGAGGTACGGGATCCCTCCGGAACGTGCTATGCCTTCCGCATAAGCCTGACTCACATAGAAGAACTGATCGAGATTGTTTCCCGCGAAAAACATCTTGGAACAAGCGATGCCAATGACCGGACGCATACCCTCACTCCTTGATTACTTGGCGTTGGATGCATATTTGAAGTCAATGAATCCTAAAGCATCAATGACAACATCTTTCACGGTATCTTGTTTCACCCAAGCATAGGTGTAGTAATAGATCGGTGCTGCCGGAATTTCATCCATGACGATCGCATCCGCTTTTCTCAGGATTTCATTGCGTTTTTGCACATCCTGCTCTTTTGCTGATTGTGCGAGCAGATCGAGATACTCCGCATTGTTCCATCTGGAATCGTTCAAGCCGCCTTTGAATACCTCGAAGAAGTTGATCGGATCGTTAAAGTCGCCGATCCAGCTGGAACGAGCGATCTGGAAGTTGCCTGCACGCATTTCTTCCTTGCGCACTTTGTTTTCCATCGCGCGCATCTTCACTTCAACGCCCAACGCTTTGCGCCATTGGTCTTGAATAACAGTGGAGATACGTTGATTCACTTCACTTGTGTTGTAAATCAATTCTATCTCAGGCAGCTTGTCGATTCCAAGCTCCTTCATACCTTCTGCCAGCAGTTTCTTCGCTGTTTCCGCATCACCGTCTTTGAAGTAGCCTTCTGGTTTAAACGCCATGGTCGTCGGCAGGATGCCCAAAGCTACAGAGCTCTTGAACGGCACCACGTTATCCACGATTTCTTGACGATTAATCGCATAGCTAAATGCTTGGCGAATTTTCTTGTTGTTGAAAGGCGCTTTTTCAGTGTTAAATACATACCAATAGGTTCCTGCTGTTGCTTGCGTCTGCATTTTGCCGGACTCTTTCAGCGTCTGCAGAGCGTCCAACGGCAGATCGCCCAGTGGTGAACCCGCCCAGTCCAGATCTCCGTTTTCGAACATGGACAACTCGGTATTCGCGTCTTCGATCATGCTGATATTCAGCGTAGTAAGCTGAACTCTTTTTTCATCCCAATACTGCGGGTTTTTTTCCATAATCATTTTGGATTTATGTTCCCATTGTTTCAGAACAAATGGTCCATTACCGACGTAATTTTCTGGCGAATTCGCCCATTCTTTATTGCCTTCTACCACTTTTGGGTTAACCGGCAAATATGTAACGGAAGCAACCAACTGTGGGAAAAATGGAGCCGGATTCTCGAGGGTAACGACGAGCGTCTTGTCATCAGTAGCTTTGACCCCTACCTCATCCGCACTCACTTTTTTCTGGTTGTATGCCTCTCCGTTCTTCAAATAATAGAGCTGGTAGGCGTAGCCTGCAGCCGTCTCCGGATTCAGCACACGCTTCCAAGCGTACTCAAAATCCTTGGCGGTCACTGGATCACCATTGCTCCATTTGGAGTCACGCAGATGGAACGTATAGGTCAAGCCATCGGGAGAAACCTCGAATTTTTCTGCGACGGATTCTTTGATCGTGCCATCCGCATCCACACGAAGCAAACCATCAAACGCTGCTCGCGCAACCGTCATCGATGGAATGTCCTCGGCCAAGCCTGGGTCAATCGTCGACGGATCACCGGAGTTCATGTTGACCTTCAACTCTTGCGGTGCTTGTGCTGCAGACTGCTCTTGCGAAGGTGTCGAAGGAGCAGGTGCGGCTTGTTGTCCTCCACAGGCTGCCAGCATCAGACTGGAAAGCATCACGACCGATAAAGAAACTTTTTGGAACGCTTTCATATGAAACCCCCTTTTGTAAATCTATTGTTGTAAGCACGAGACAAGACTAATAATATGATAATAAGAATATTTTGTCTATCAAGCTGTACCTAGAGGGGGAAGAGTGAAAATGATCGCGACACTGCACGACTCCATCATGTCACTTGTGGAAAAAGCGGGGGGAAATTGGGGAATTGTCATCGAAGATTTGCAGACCAAAGAACGCTGGGCGTTTCAGGAGGATGAGCGATTCTACGCTGCCAGTCTGATCAAGGTCCCTATTATGACTGCGGTTTTCGCCGAGCAGTATGCGGGGAAGCTTTCTTTTGAAGACAAAGTGAAGCTGCGCAAAGAAGATCTGGTAGGCGGATCGGGCGTACTGGAGCAGCTAACCCCCGGCACCGAATTTACGATCTATGATCTTGTCATGCTGATGATCATCCAGAGTGACAATACCGCGACCAACATGCTGATCGACTTGGTAGGCAAAAAAAGCATTCGTTCGATCATGAAAAAAACCGGCATGAGCAACAGCCAGTTTCATAACAAACTGATGGTGATCCCTGCCGAACTGGAAGGGTATAACGAGGTAACCGCTGCTGACATGGCTAATCATCTTCGCTTGATGGCAACGGGAAAAATCCTTTCCTATAACAGCTGTCTGCAAATGATCCGCATTTTGAAGCAGCAGCAAATCCAACAGTCGCTCCCTCTTCATCTCCCTGACCCGGACCATGAGATCATTGGCGGTCTGCCGCTCTGGGAATTGGCGCATAAAACCGGCAGTGTCAGCACCAACGATCATGATGTCGGCATTCTTTATGTAGGTCAAAAGGCGATCGTGATCTCAACTCTTTCCGCGAATGTACCCGCGAAAATCGCCCGTGATACAATGGGACGAATATGCGAATTGGTCTATCAATTATATGCAAAGAAAGACTAGCCAAAAGCTAGTCTTTCTTTATGTCTGCATCTTTCGGCTGTGGTTGGACATTTCTTTCTGCAACCGCCCGCAGCACTAACAGCCCCAGTGTAACCACCCAAAGAGCATTTACTGTTGCCGGAACCAATGCCCAACCCACCACATCCAGTTCGGGCGATTCAATCACGATGTCAATCAAAACGGCGGAAAAGCAACCGATGTAATTGCCTACGATCCCCCATATGGCTACCCATAGATAGTGAATTCCCTTCACTCGTCCCTGATAGGGTTGAAAGTTTTTTAGAAAATAAGGAAAGCCGCTGAACAATCCGATCAGACCGTTCCCCAGATTCCAGTGAATCCACACATCCATCAGCAGCAGATCGCTGACATAAGAACCGATAAACCCCGCTAAAAAACCGACAACAGGACCGTACAGCGCTCCAAAAATGGTCAACACTACGACTGCCGGGCGAAGGCTGCTTCCTTCGATCGGGATGGTGGTGGTCAAATAACAGCAGAATCCATACAAGAAACTGCTAATCAGTATCATTCGAAACGTTTGTTTGTTGAAGGAAAAGGCAGAAGGTTTGCCTGCCATACGGGGATTCTCCTTTTGCGCCGCCCTGCTTTAACGCTCCTCGTTGCGGCGTGTCATTTGCTGCCAAACTGTTCCGCTTGCTTCCTCGCCGCGTTCAATACGCTCCAGTGCCATTTTCGCCTGAAGACTCACTTCAAATTCTGGATCAAACTGTGCCTCTTCTAGTGCAGGCAGAGCTGTTTCATCGCCTTGTTCAAACAGAAAACGAGCAGCTCTCCAACGAACCAATTTGCTCTGGTCCTGCAGGGCTTCGATCATCGGCAAGATGGCTTTCGGATCGCCTATATCAGAAAGTGCATCACCTGC
>DASQNU010000063.1:0-13587 GCA_035644815.1 Bathyarchaeia archaeon
TTTCTCAATCCAGAGCGCGTCACGATGCCGGATATCGATATCGACTTTTCCGTGGAGCGCCGCGATGAGGTCATCCAGTATGTAGCCAATAAATATGGACGCGATCGGGTCGCGCAAATCATTACATTCGGAACTCTTGCTGCCCGTGCAGCCGTACGGGATGTGGGCAGGGCGCTTGGCATCTCGCTTGGCCAGATCGACAGGGTGGCCAAGATGATTCCTTCCTTTGTTGGGATGACGATCGACTATGCGATGCAGCAAAATCCCGAGATCGCCAAGCTTTGTGCAGAAAATCAAAAGGTTGCACAGCTGATCGAAATCGCCAAAGGCTTGGAAGGCTTGCCGAGACATGCCTCCACCCATGCCGCCGGTGTCGTCATTTCCCGTGATCCGCTCACCGAGTATGTGCCGCTGCAAAGCGGGAATGAGGGCTTGGCTTTGACCCAGTATCCGATGGATGTGCTGGAGCAGGTCGGTCTGCTGAAAATGGACTTTCTCGGCCTGCGCAACCTGACCATTATTCAGGAAGCGTTGCGCCATATTGAACATCAAGGCATTTCGTTGTCCCTGGACAATCTGCCTGCGGAAGACGAAAAAACATTCCGCATGCTCAGCCGAGGCGAGACAACGGGAGTTTTCCAGCTCGAGTCGTCCGGGATGCGCAACGTCCTGCGCGAATTGAAGCCGGGCAATCTGGGCGATATTATCGCGGTGTTGGCGCTGTATCGACCAGGTCCCATGGAAATCATTCCGCAATACATTCAAGCCAAACATGGGGTCAGCAAGGTAGGCTATCCTCATCCTGATTTGGAACCCATTTTGCGCGAAACTTACGGCTTCATGATCTATCAGGAGCAAATCATGCAAATTTCCTCCAAAATGGCGGGATTCTCTTTGGGGGAAGCGGATATTTTGCGCCGTGCCGTGGGCAAGAAAAAACGGGAGCTGCTGGCTGAACAACGGGCGAAATTCGTGGTAGGCAGTATCCGCCAAGGCTATGATGACAAGCTGGCCAATGAAGTATACGATCTGATCGTTCGCTTTGCCGACTATGGCTTCAACAAGGCGCATTCGGTGGCCTATGCCGTGATCGCGTACCAGATGGCGTATCTGAAAGCCAACTATCCGCTGGCCTTCATGGCTTCGCTGCTTTCGATGTCGATTGGCAGCCAAGGGAAAATTGCCGAGTACGTCGAGGAAGCACGGCGACTGCGACTTGCAGTCTTGCCTCCTGATGTGAATGCAAGCGAGGCTGCTTTCACTGTAGAAAAGGAAGCGATCCGCTTTGGACTGGCGGCTATCAAAAATGTCGGCTACGGCGCGATTGAATGGATCGTCAAGGAAAGAGCCCGTGCGCCCTATAAAGACCTGCTTGATTTCTGCAGCCGGATGGACACACGTCTGGTGAACCGACGTGTCATCGAATCGCTCATCCTGGCTGGGGCGACGGATTCGTTCCCCGGACATCGTGCCCAGAAGCTGATCATGCTGGATGAAATTATGGGCAAAGCCAATGTCCGGCGCGAGGAGCGGGAAGGGGCTCAGCTTAATCTATTTGCCATAGAAGGGCAAGGAGTGGCCGACACCAGTCCAGTCCAATATCCGGAGGTTCCTGCATTCACGAGCGTCCAGCAACTGCGCGAAGAAAGAGACTTGCTGGGTGCGTACCTTTCCGGGCATCCGCTCGATCAATATTCGTTTGCGATGAATCGACCGGGCGTGTATGCGATTGGGGCACTCTCAGAGCTCGGTAAGGACAAGACCGTCAAAGTGATCGGAATGATCATTGACCTGAAGCGGATTCAAACCAAAAAGGGCGATCCGATGGCTTTTTTGACCATCGAGGACAAGACGTCGCAGGTAGAGGTGGTCGTCTTTCCACAGGTGTTTGCGAAATACGCGGAGCTGTTGGAAAAAGAACGGCTGATCGTGCTGGAAGGCCGTTTGGACCAGCAAGATGACGCCTTGAAGATTCTGTCTTCCCGCTTTTGGGATTTGACCGCATTGCCGAAGCCCGAGACCGAACCCTTTTTGTTCATAAAAATTTCGCCGCAGCAGGAGCGCGATTCGACACTAGCGACCCTGCAGCAAAAGCTTGTCGAAAAAAGAGGAACGATTCCCGTAGTCCTTTATTATGAAGGGAAAAAGCAGTCAATCCGCTTGCCGGACAGTATTCGCGTTGAGGCAGACGAGCTGTTTTTGGAGCAAGTGCGAGCAATTGTGGGGAATGACAGCGTAATTCAGAAAGAAATGCCGATAAACTGGGGAGGATGATGTTTGTCCTCTCTTTTCTATGTTTTTCTGCATGTTTACAGTTTGGACGATTTTGCTATAATGAGAACATAGTTCAAAAAGTGGTCTGACCACTTAGCAGCGGTTTCAACACATGGGTGAGAATGGAGTGGTTGAGTTGTCCAATATACGAGAAGAAGCTCTGGAATTACACAAAAAACATCAGGGGAAATTGTCCGCCGTTTCAAAAGTGCCTGTGCGGAATGCGCACGACTTGAGCCTTGCGTACTCACCTGGAGTGGCTGAACCTTGCAAGGAAATTTTCGATGATCCGTCGAAAGTATATGATTACACCATCAAAGGAAACCTCGTTGCCGTTGTAAGTGACGGAACAGCCGTATTGGGTCTGGGCAACATTGGTCCTGCTGCCGCAATGCCGGTAATGGAAGGAAAAGCGCTGCTGTTTAAGGCGTTTGCTGGTGTTGATGCATTTCCAATCTGCTTGAATACGACCGATGTCGATAAAATCGTGGAAACAGTGAAGCTTCTGGAACCAACGTTCGGCGGGGTCAATCTGGAAGATATCGCGGCACCTGCTTGCTTTGAAATCGAAGAGCGTTTGAAAAAAGAAACCAATATCCCAGTCTTCCACGATGACCAACATGGTACCGCAATCGTATCGGCTGCAGGGTTGATCAATGCGCTGCGTGTAGTAGGCAAAAAGCTTGAAGATATTCGTGTCGTAGCCAATGGCGCTGGCGCTGCTGGTATTGCCATCATCAAGCTGCTGCTGTCCATGGGTGTGAAAGATGTCATTATGTGCGATACAAAAGGCATAGTATATGAGGGTCGTCCTTTCGGAATGAACAAGGTCAAGGAACAAATGGCAGCGATCACCAACCGCGAGAAGCTGCAAGGCGACTTGGCTGATGCGATGAAGGGCGCTGACGTGTTCATTGGCGTATCGGTTGCTGGTGCGGTTACACAGGAAATGGTCCGTTCGATGAACCGAGATGCAATCATTTTTGCGATGGCAAACCCAACGCCGGAAATTATGCCGGATGAAGCGAAGCAGGCAGGCGCTGCAGTCGTCGGAACCGGACGCTCTGATTTCCCTAACCAAGTGAACAACGTACTGGCCTTCCCGGGAATTTTCCGTGGGGCGCTGGAAACCCATGCAACCAATATTAACGAAGAGATGAAGCTGGCTGCGGTCTACGCAATTGCAGACCTGATAAGCCAGGAAGAACTGTCTGCTGAGAAAGTAATCCCGGCACCATTTGACCCACGCGTTGCTCCACATGTAGCGGCAGCAGTAGCCAAAGCGGCGATGGAAACCGGTGTGGCTCGCAAGACAGTTGATCCGGAAGAGGTAAAGGAAAAGACATCGCGTCTTTCCGCGTTTTCCATGCAAAATGTATAACAACATGCGGCGGGGGTAGAGATTCATCTGTCTCCGCCTCAGTAGTTCAAGGCTGAGTCGCCAGAGGGGAGAATGGAGCTTGCTTGATTCTGCACAAGATCGCAAAGTCTACGAGGGCATCCTGCTGCAAATTCATGAAATCGTCCAAGAGCGCAATTTGCGGCCTGGGGATAAGCTGCCGTCGGAGCGTGAGCTGTCGGAGCAGCTGGGAGCCGGGCGCTCTTCTGTCCGCGAAGCTTTACGTGCCCTTGAACTGCTTGGCTTGATTGAAACAAGACGTGGAGAAGGCACTTTTTTAAAACATTATCGGCATAATCGTTTAATTGATATTTTAGGCTTTTTTATTTTGCGCGATTACAAGACGAAAAAAGATCTCGTAGAAATGCGAAAGATCTTGGAACTTGAAGCGGTAAGACTGGCATGCAAGCGTGCCACCCAGAAGCATTTCGAGGAGATGGATCGAATTTTGGCTGCGTCTATGGAATGCATTGAAGCAGGTGACATCCCGACAGAAGAGGATTATCATTTTCACCGGGTCATCTGCCGTTCCAGCCGCAACTCCATCTTGCACCGCATCTGGGTCCCCTTGGTTGAATACAGCCAAAACACGCGGAGTGAATCGTTGGCAAGAGAAGGAAGAGCGCGAAACGCCATTGAAGAACATCGGCTAATCCTGGAAGCGATCCGGGCAGGCGAGGAAGATGTCGCTGTGCAGCGGATGCGAGAGCACTTGGAAAACAGCAGGCTGTAGCAATGTGAGGTATGCGGAAGAACCGTCGGATGCCCATGAATGGCGCTGGTTTGCGACGTCCACAAATGCTGTGATATGATGATGCAGATTATATTTTGCCAGGGTGTTAGTAAGGAGGATGTCAACCTCATGTGGACGGTTATTTATATCGCTCCAAGTTCCAAAATCGCCGAGCGCATTCAGCAACGTTTGACAGATGAAGGGTTTCTTGTGAAAGTTCGTGAGGCAAGGGTTTCCAAGCAATACGAAATTCTTGTGCCTGAAGGTGAGGTCCACGAAGTCCAAGAGGTACTCAGTACCATCCTTCACTGAAAAAAATGTGAGGTGTTACTGTGCTTAAAGATCTTTTTGGCAAAAAACGCAAATTTGCCACCGTCCCTACGCAGAATCTGGGGCGGGTACCGACCGTTGAACAGAAAGAAGTTCCTGAAGGACTTATGAATAAATGTTCCCATTGCGGAACCATCCATTATTCCAAGGATCTCGAAAAAAATCTCCGTGTCTGCAAAGGCTGCGGACATCATTTTTCCATGTCTGCTCCAGAGCGCATCCAAAGCTTGTTGGACGACGGCGTACTGACGGAAGAATTCGATGCGGATCTGGTAGCTGCCAATCCTCTGGGATTCCCGGGGTACTTGGAAAAGCTGGAGAAAGACACAGAAGCCACTTCGCTTCGTGAGGCGATCATCACGGGAGAAGGAAAGCTCTTGGGCAATCGGATCGTCCTCGGCGTCATGGATTCCCGTTTTCGCATGGGGAGCATGGGTTCCGTCGTTGGTGAAAAAATAACCCGTGCGATCGAGCGAGCGATCGAACGAAAGCTGCCCTTTATTCTTTTCTCTGCATCGGGCGGTGCTCGTATGCAAGAGGGGGCGCTCAGCTTGATGCAGATGGCCAAAACAAGCGCTGCGCTGGCCAAAATGTCAGAGGAACGCCTGCTCTTCATTTCCGTAATGACCAATCCGACGACCGGCGGGGTGTCTGCCAGTTTTGCATCGCTTGGCGATTACAATATAGCCGAGCCTGGTGCACTGATTGGCTTTGCGGGCCGTCGTATCATCGAACAAACCATTCGTCAGGAACTGCCGAAAGATTTCCAAACTGCGGAATTCCTCTTGAAGCATGGTCAGCTTGATATGATTGTGCCGCGCAAAGAGCTGCGCGATACGCTCGGAAAGCTGGTTGAGATGCATACCGTTCGGGAGGAGGTGTAAGTATGGCAGGAGATCTTTCCTTTGAAAAACCGCTCGTTGAATTGCACGATAAAATCAAAGAGCTTCGCCGCTTCACCGAGGAAAAAGGAATTGATTTTTCGGACGAGGTGGCCAGACTGGAGCAAAAAGCAAAAGATTTGGCACAGCAGATCTATGGCAATTTGACACCATGGCAGCGTGTCCAGATCTCGCGCCATCCAGAGCGGCCGACTACATTGGAATACGTAGGGCAGATTTTCACAGATTTCATGGAACTGCATGGTGATCGCCTGTATGGAGACGACCAGGCGATCGTCGGTGGAATTGCCAAGCTGGATGGACGTCCAGTGACCATCATCGGCCATCAGAAGGGCAAAGATACCAAAGATAATATCCTTCGCAATTTTGGTTCGCCACATCCGGAAGGCTATCGCAAAGCGCTGCGTCTCATGCAGCAGGCGGATAAATTCGGCAGACCGATCATTTGCTTCATTAACACGGCAGGGGCCTATCCGGGGAAAGCCGCGGAAGAACGCGGACAAAGCGAAGCGATTGCGCGCAATCTCCGGGAGATGGCAGGGTTCGGCGTACCGATCCTTTGCGTGGTGATTGGGGAAGGCGGAAGCGGCGGGGCGCTGGCCATCAGTGTCGGCAACCGGATTTACATGCTGGAGAACTCCACGTATTCGGTCATCTCTCCGGAAGGCGCGGCTGCACTTCTGTGGAAGGATTCAAGTCTGGCGATGCGTGCGGCGGAAACGATGAAAATTACCGCACCAGATCTGCAGGAGCTTGGCATCATTGATGGGATTATCCCTGAGCCATTCGGCGGTGCACATCGTGCGCTTGCAGAGCAATCGGTTCTGATTAAATCACAGTTGCTTGAAGGATTGAAACAGTTGGATGGGATGACCCGCGAACAACTGATACAGGACAGATACAACAAATTTAAACAGATCGGTAGCTTCTCCTCTTTGTAATCTACAAAGAGGATTTTTTTCGCTTTTTTCCTACAGATAAATCTGCTACAATCGTCTCTGGATAGGAATGTGCATACTTTCACAAGCAGTATAACACATTGGTTAAACTTGTATAACAGAAATGGTAATATCATCTTTCAACATGTGCTGGAAGCAATATTTTATTACATACTGTTTGTTATTCCAGCCATGCTAATGTGGAGAAGATTGGAGAGGTGAGTCTGGATGAAAAAAATTGCCGTACTAACCAGTGGAGGAGATTCTCCAGGAATGAATGCAGCAGTCAGGGCTGCAGTCAGAAGAGCTGTATACTTCGGCGTGCAAATTTATGGGGTGTACCACGGATATAATGGTTTGATTGCGGGTGATATCCGTGAGATGACTCTCGGTTCCGTTGGCGACATTATTCATCGAGGTGGAACCATCCTGTACACAGCTCGCAGCGAGGAATTCCGTACAGAAGCGGGGCAGCAAAAGGCTGCGGAACAGCTGCGTCAGCATGGAATCGAAGGCTTGATCGTAATTGGCGGAGATGGTTCGTTCCGTGGTGCGCAAAAATTGACCAAGATCGGGATTCCAACCATCGGCGTACCAGGTACCATTGATAATGACATTCCATGCACCGACTTTACCATCGGATTTGATACGGCGTTGAACACGATTGTGGAAGCGATCGATAAAATCCGCGATACGGCCACCTCTCATGAACGGACATATATCATTGAAGTGATGGGCCGGGATGCCGGCGACCTTGCGCTGTGGGCAGGGCTGGCTGCTGGTGCGGAATCCATTATTATTCCGGAAGAAGAGCAAGACATGGATGACATCATCGAACGTCTGCATGCGGGACATCGTCGTGGCAAAAAGCATTCCATCATCATCGTCGCAGAAGGTGTAGGCAGCGCCACCTCCTATGCAGAAATGATTAAGGAACGCACGGGCTGGGAAACACGGGTGACCGTATTGGGCCACATCCAGCGCGGTGGTTCGCCAACAGCCTTTGACCGCATGCTGGCTAGCCGGATGGGCGCAGCTGCAGTTGATCTGTTGCTTGAAGGGAAAAAGGACCGGATGGTAGGAATCCAGAACAACCAGATCGTGGACATCGATTTCGATGAAGCATTGGCGCAAAAGCACAAGCTGGACACATCCATTTATCAATTGGCACGCACACTCTCCATCTAGATGGGGAAACAAACATATTTGGGGAGGAATATCCTTGCTTAGAAAGGCGAAAATCGTATGTACGATTGGCCCTGCAAGTGAATCGGTAGAAATGCTGACCAAGCTGATTCACGCTGGGATGAACGTAGCAAGACTTAATTTTTCACACGGCTCTCACGAAGAGCATGCAGCACGTATCGAAAACATTCGTGAAGCATCGAGACAGACTGGCAAGCTGGTGGCTATCCTGCTTGATACTAAAGGACCGGAAATTCGCACGGGCACTCTTGCCACCGATTCGGTGGAGCTGGAAGAAGGCAACGTGATCACGCTGACAACCGAAGAAGTGGCCGGTACGGTCGAGCGTGTTTCCATTACCTATGCTGATCTGCCAAAAGATGTGGAAGTCGGCAGCACTATTCTGATCGATGACGGTTTGATCGGACTGACTGTGGAAGCGATTGAGAACACAGATATCGTTTGCCGGATTAAAAATGGCGGCACCCTGAAAAGCAAAAAAGGGGTAAACGTACCAGGCGTGCAAATCAAACTGCCAGGGATCACGGAAAAAGATGCGCAGGATATTGAATTCGGGATTCGTCAGGGTGTAGATTTTATCGCGGCTTCTTTTGTTCGTAAAGCATCCGACATTCTCGAAATCCGCGAGATTCTGGAGCGCCATGATGCGACGATTGATATTATTGCGAAGATCGAAAATGAAGAAGGCGTCTCCAACGTCGATGAAATTTTGGCGGTTGCAGATGGCCTCATGGTAGCCCGTGGCGATCTGGGTGTAGAAATTCCGGCGGAAGAAGTGCCGTTGGTGCAAAAGAAACTGATCCGCAAATGCAATGAGCTCGGCAAGTCAGTCATTACCGCGACGCAGATGCTGGATTCCATGCAGCGCAACCCGCGTCCAACTCGTGCGGAAGCAAGTGACGTAGCCAACGCTATTTTCGATGGTACAGATGCGATCATGCTGTCCGGAGAAACGGCAGCAGGGAAATATCCGGTGGAGTCGGTAGAAACGATGAACCGGATTGCGATGCGGGCGGAGCAAGAATTGAACTACCGTGAAATCCTGCATGGCCACGCATTGGCGAAGCAGGTCACCATCACGGATGCGATCAGCCAGGCAGTTGCCAATGCGGCACTGGATCTCGATGCAGCCGCTGTGATTACGGCAACGGAAAGCGGACATACGGCACGGATGGTTTCCAAATACCGTCCGAAAGCACCGATCATCGCGGTAACGCCTTATGAGGACGTAGCCCGTCGTTTGGCACTTGTTAACGGGGTATATCCTGTCATTGGCGCAGTAGCGGCTTCTACGGATGAAATGCTTTCTCAATCTGTGGATGAAGCGGTGAAATCAGGTATGGTTCGTCACGGCGATCTCGTTGTGATCTCCGCAGGCGTGCCTGTTCGTGAAACAGGGACAACCAATCTGATGAAGATTCATGTCATTGGGGATATCATCGCAAAAGGTCAAGGTATCGGCCGTACGGTTGTGACCGGTAAAGTTGTCATTGCCAAATCTGCTTCAGAAGCGCTCAGCAAGATGGAAGACGGGGCAGTTTTGGTTACGATTGGCACCGATTCCGATATGATTCAAGCATTCGAACGCGCAGGGGCAGTCATCACGGAAGAGGGCGGCCTGACCTCCCACGCGGCGATTGTGGGCTTGAATCTCAATGTGCCTGTCATTGTAGGCGTATCTAGAGCGACAGATATATTAAAAGATGGAATGACGGTTACCGTCGATTCCGGTCGTGGACATATTTACACCGGACATGCCCGCGTACTGTAAGCTGGCATCGGAAAAGGAGAAGGCGGAGTAAATCACTCCGTCTTTTTCCCGTTGTCCCATGAGATAGGGTAAAATAAGATCAGATAGAAGAAAGGAGCCGGATGGATGAGCAGTTTTTCCGTTCAAAAATCGCGCTTTCATGTACGTTACAGTGAGACTGATCAGATGGGGATCGTCTATCATGCCAATTATTTACCGTGGTTTGAGGTAGGTCGAACCGACTTTTTGCGCGAAGCTGGGGTTACCTATCGGGAGCTGGAGGAGCAAGGCTTTTTGCTGCCTGTTACGGATGCAACGCTATCCTATAAGCAACCTGCTCGATACGACGATCAAATTGAAGTGCGGACACGTATAGGGGAGCTGACGCCTGTACGGCTGACCTTTGCCTATGAGATTGTTCGCGTGGCTGATGAGGAGCTGTTGGTGACAGGGGAAACGAAGCACGTCTTCACGACGAAATCGTTAAAGCCAGTGCGTCTCTCACGCTCGCTTCCTGACTTGTATGCTTGGCTGGAAGCGGCATATGGAAAAGGTGGATCGGAGCAGTAAGCAACGGAAGGGGGATGCTGGGTGTTTCGAATCTTGTTGGTTTTGTTTATTGTAGTTCCGGCGATTGAACTATGGGGGATTATTACGGTGGGGAAGGTAATCGGCGGCTGGCTCACGGTGCTGTTGATTATTTTAACCGGTATGGTCGGCGCATGGTTGGCGAAAAAACAAGGGATGCAGGTCATGCGCACGCTGCAGTTACAGCTGTCCCGGGGAGAAATGCCGACGCTAACCATTTTGGAAGGTGCTCTGGTTCTCGTCGGCAGTGTGCTGCTTCTCACACCCGGTTTTTTAAGCGATGTGCTTGGGCTTCTAATGCTGCTGCCCTATACGCGGATGATCTTTGCCCATTTATTGAAAAAATGGCTGTGGCACTTGATTTCTACCGGAAAAATCAGCCTGTTTTTCCGTCGGTAGAGGAAGGACCCTTGATATAGTTCCAAACGTCTTCAAAAATTTTTGCTTTGATCAGCGCATTGATCACGACCAGGCTGACAGGACCCGCGATCAGTCCGAGGAAGCCAAACAGCTGCAAACCGATGAATAAAGCAACCAGCGTCAGCAGTGGATCGAGCCCGACATTTTCCGCGACGACTTTCGGTTCAATGATCTGGCGGAAGATGACGACAATCCCATACAAGATCGACAAACCAATCACCAGTGTGTAGTTCCCTTTAAAGAATGCATAGATAATCCATGGCACAAAGATCGTGCCTGTCCCCAGATAGGGGAGCAAATCGACAAGACCGGTGATCAGTCCAATTGTGATCGCGTAATCCACACGCATGATCAGCAGACCGATAATGACGATGGCAGCCGTCAGCGAGATCAGTGTCAGCTGTGCACGCAGGAAGCCGAAGAGCGCATTGCGCAGATCAATCAGGACTTGGTCGATGCGTCTGTTAAAGCCGCGTGGAAGCAATCGGCGAAAACGCCCTTCCCACAGGAAGAAATCCTTGCTGATGAAGAAGGCGCCGAGCAGCGAGATGACAAGGACCGTTGCCATATTGGGCAGAGACAGCAAGACGTTCTTCAATCCGTTCAGAAAGCCGAGGCCAAGGTTTTTGGCGGTATCGGTAACGACTTTAATGGCGTTTTGCACGTTGGTCCGTATTGTTTCCTGTGAGGGTTCATCCAACTGCTCCCACAAAAACGTAAACTGGTTATAAATGCCGATCAGAAAATCCTGGGAAATGGTTTTTTCCAGATAATCGGCAAATTCATTTGTATAGTGGGGAAGAATTTCCATTAAATGACCGATTTCGGTAACGGTTTCCGTTATGGCGAGGGTAATCACACCGCCTACGATCGAAAGCAGAAGGAGAAGCAGGATAATGACGGCCAGCCAGCGCGGCACCTTCCATTTTTCATGCAGATAGGTCACGGGACGGTTAATCATCAAGGCAATGACTAGTGAGATAAAAAATGGGTAAAGTAATGGTGTTGCAAAAAGAAAAATACGATAGCTTATGTATACCAAAATACATACCCATAAAAAGCGAACAATCTGAAAATGGCGGGTGATCCACCGATCCTCTGACAAAAGCAAGCCCTCCCTTTCCTACATGCGGGCATTTTCTATGTTTTTCCGCTCTTTACCTATTATGCCGCATTCTATTCGTTATGAGCAAGTTTTCCGACCGTTTAGGCAAGTCTCTGCGAGGAATGTGAGCACTTCTGAGATATTTATCATTCACAAAACTGTAATAATCTTTTATAATGATTGTCGAATTAGGGTTTACTTTCTTAGTATTGCCATCTAGAAGTGGAGACAACCTAGCAGCAGCCTCCTCTTTCCTTTTTTCTTTGTATTGAAAAGGCGTCTTACGCTTTCATCCCCTACAGTCAACGATGAACGATAGGTGCCTTTTCGAGATAATGATCATGCGGGAATGGCGGTAAGAAGGAAGTGCCTGAAACATTCAATAGAGAGAAATAATACGCTTAAAAGGAGAGAGTTACATGACAGCTACTCGTGGATTGGAAGGCGTCGTTGCATCTCAGTCAGCCATCTGTTCCATCGTCGACGGCGTTCTATGCTACGGCGGCATCAACATTGATGAACTGGCTGAACACGCGACCTTTGAAGAAGTAGTTTATCTCCTCTGGCACGGTGTATTGCCAAAGCGCGACCAACTGACTGAGCTTCAAAAGCAGCTGGGTGAAAACGCCACTGTACCAAAAGAGGTAATTGACAGCATCCGTACATATCCGCAAGGCGTGAATTCGATGGCAGCATTGCGCACAGCGGTATCCACATTGGCTTTGTACGATGCGGAGGCACAAGTGATGGAACCGGAAGCGAATTACCGTAAATCCATTCGCTTGATGGCGCAAACGCCAACCATCATCGCTGCATTTGACCGAATTCGCAAAGGACTGGAACCAGTCGCACCAAATCCTTCCTACAGCCTCGCGAAAAACTTTTTGTACATGCTTACAGGAAGCGAGCCAACCGATACTGCTGTAAAAGCACTTGATGTTGCGCTGATCCTGCATGCTGACCATGAGTTCAATGCTTCTACCTTTGCTGCCCGTGTTACCGTGGCAACATTGACTGACATTTACTCCGGTATTGTTTCTGCAATTGGCACACTCAAAGGCCCTCTTCACGGTGGTGCAAATGAAGCCGTTGCCAATATGCTTCAAGAGATCGGCTCTGTTGACAATGTAGAGTCCTATATCCGCCAAAAGCTGGATAACAAAGACAAAATCATGGGCTTCGGTCACCGTGTGTACAAAGACGGTGATCCACGCGCAAAATGGCTGCGTCAAATGTCGGAAAAACTGACTGCCCAAATCGGACGTCCTGAACTGTATCAAATGTCCGTGAAAGTGGAAGAGATGGTGACAGGCGAAAAAGGCTTGAAACCAAACGTGGATTTCTATTCCGCTTCCGTATACATTTCGCTTGGTTTGGAAACAGATCTGTTCACGCCAATCTTTGCGATCAGCCGCATGTCTGGATGGACTGCGCATATCATGGAACAATATACCAACAATCGTCTGATTCGCCCGCGTGCTGATTACACCGGTCCGGTGAACCAACACTACGTGCCGATCGACCAACGCTAAGCGTGACATAGGAAGGACTACCACATACCGTGGTAGTTCTCCTCTGTCTGTGTAAATGGTTTTCCAACCTTTTCCTATATACAATAAATAGATGCTGCGGAGGGATTATTCGTGTTCAAAACCTTGTCCAAGCCAACTCATGGTGAAAAAATCACGGTAGAAAATGGCAAACTGGTTGTGCCAAACAACCCAATCATTCCGTTTATCGAGGGTGACGGTACTGGCCCTGACATCTGGAATGCTTCTGTTCGCGTATTAGACGCGGTTGTAGAAAAAGCATACAAAGGCGAGAAAAAAATCGCTTGGTTCGAAGTGTTCGCTGGGGAAAAAGCGTTCAACCAATTCAACGAATGGCTTCCTGAAGACACCTTGACTGCTGTTCGCGAGTACCTGATCGCCATCAAAGGTCC
>DASQNU010000064.1:0-3528 GCA_035644815.1 Bathyarchaeia archaeon
TAGGAAGAAAGGTGACGCTGTTGTGAAGATTCAATCAGTCATCACATGCTGCCTGGCATTTGTTTTGGGTTTGCAGCTTGTTGCACAAGGCACGGCTTCAGCCGCTACGGGAACGACTACTTCATATGCAGATATAAAAGGACATTGGGCCTCCAAAGATATTATGGAGCTAGCGAATGAGGGCATCGTGAAGGGCTTTCCGGATGGCACGTTTCACCCCGATGTGCCGATTACCGAGGAACAATTCATGGCATTGATCTATCGCATGCTCCCGTCAATTACGGGGGAAGAGGTGGATGAGTTTGCCGAGGAGACCTATTTGAAAAAGACCAAGGGGCGCTGGTCAGAGGCGATGTATCGGAAAATGTTCATCGCCGGGGTCATTGGTTATGATGAGCCTGCGGGGACCATAAACCGGAGCGAGGCTGCCCGCATTTTGCTCGGAGCGCTGGCGGTACAGTCCGAAGGCGATAAATATCGGGGCTCAAAAGCGAAATTTTTCAAAGACGTTCCGTTGGAAGAAATCAATCTTGTCACCATTTATCCGATCTACAAGCTTGGCGTCATGACAGGCTATCCCGATGGAACGTTCCGTCCAGACGACAATGTCACTCGCGCACAAGCGGTTGTAGTGCTCAAGCGTTTCCGTGAAAAAATGGCAGAGCTGTACCCGGATAACGTAAATCAGGAGACAAAAGCCTTGATCGTCCAAACGGCGAAAGAGACGGTTCCGTTGCTGCAGAATGCCGTGGGGATTACCGATATGGAACAGATGAAGAAGTATGTAAAAGAGAAAAAGCTTCCAGTGTCTGATGCGTTTTTGGAGGAGCATTTCTGGTACCTGAATGCGGACGGTGTTGATTATATCAGACATCCTGATTTTGATGAATTGCTGTACATTTCGCGAATATGGGATAATAAGTATCGCGTCACGGTCCAGTATTATGCTGGAGAATTAGGGGGAAGCATTGACCGAACCTTCTATCTAACTTCCCCAGACGGCAAAGCATTCACTTTGATCGGAAAAAACGAGTAACAAAACAAAAAGCCTAGTGCCGAAGCGGTACTAGGCTTTCGTTTTTAATAGCCTTTACGTGGATTACGTGAGCATTGCTTTTCTTTTCTCGACAACATGCAAAACGATCACGACGACAAAAGGATACAGCGCGGACCACCCCAAGAACGGATAGAGCGCACAAGTAACGATCAGGGAGATCCACGCCGAGATGCTGCCGAGCCGACTTCCTTTCAGCATACGGACACCAGCAAGACAACCGCCGATATAAGTGGCGAAGAAGGTTGCGTTGGGAAGTTCGATGATGGTTGCCAGCGAGATCAGCTTTGTTGACAGCACGGTGATGACAATCGCAAAGCAGACGAACAAAAAGCCCAGCCCTCCGATGGGGGTGCGATGCTTCTGATGCAGGATTCCGAACCATTTTGGCGCGATTCCTTGGTGAGCTAGAGAATAAGCGATTCGGGAAGCGGCGCCGATATAGGCGTTGGTTGCGGCGATACAGATAAATAGCGCTGTGACTGCTACAATCCAGCCGCCAACCGGACCTAAGGTCAGTTGCACCATGACGGAAAGAGATGCAGCCGACATTCCATCTCCATAGCTATGCGTGGCAACAGTCATAAAGGCAATCCCAAAATACATGAGTGCAACCAGTCCGGCACTCCACAGCACACCGCGGATCGCATTTTTTTCAGGATCGACAAATTCTTCCGACAAATGCGTTACAGCTTCCCAGCCGATGAAGCACCAAAACAACAGTCCGGCAACCTGAATCACGCTTAACCATCCATGGGGAGCAAAAGGAGTGAAATGGGCAGCGGATGCGTGCGGAATCGACGTAACAATAGCAAGCAGCAACGTTGCGATGATCAGGGAGATGACGACCGTTTGCACCTGACTCGCGATTTTCATGCCGAAATAATTCATCACAAGGGTCGTAAGCAGGATCAAGGCCGCGGTCACATGGATTTGCAAATCGCTCCAGCCCAGCAAAATAGCGAGATAATGGGAGCCTGTTACAGCTACCACAGGAGCGCCGATTGGGACAGATAGCAGGAAAAACCAGCCAACCATATTTCCGTAGCGATCGCCAAAAGCCAGTCTGACGAAGTGGGAAACCCCTCCGGCACTGGGGTGCTTCGCAGAGAGCAGTCCCATGGTTAAGGCCATCGGAATCACGATAATCGACATCAGCAGCCAGGCGATGATGGACGCAGGCCCTGCAATTTCTGCGGCTAATCCCGGAATAAGCAGGATGCCGGATCCGATGACTGCCCCGATGTAAAGGGCAACGATTTGCGGCAGGGACAGGGTCTTGTGCAGCCCGACTGTTTGCTCAGTTGTTTTTGACATGAGAAACCACGCTTCTTTCGCTCGATATTTCTGACATGAGGAGTGTACCATATCTTTTTCTATCAGAATTATCTATAATATTTGATAAAACGAATCGGAAATGCCGATGGAAAGGAGCGGTGGTATGGATATTCGATATTTGCAAACGTTTCGTGAGGTAGCGAAATGTCAAAGTTTTACGAAAGCAGCGGAAGTTCTCGGCTATGCTCAATCGAGCGTTACGACACAAATCCAGAATATCGAGATGGAATTTGGTGTTACCTTATTTGAACGGTGGGGCAGGAAAATCCGGCTGACCCATGCCGGTGAGACACTGCTTGTCTATGTGGAACAGTTCCTTTCCCTGATGGATGAAGCCAAAGGAAGGCTTTCCGAGCAAGCTCAGCTGTCAGGAACACTTACCATTGGAACGGTTGAATCGTTGGCGGCTTTCTTTCTTCCGCCCTTTTTGCAAATTTTTCGAAAAGAACACCCTCGTATTAAACTGATGCTGCACCCAGGTATTTGTCACGATTTGCGACAAGGGACACGCGATGGCAGCTATGATTTTGCTGTCGTGCTTGATCGTATTCAGGATTACCCAGACCTCGTATCCTTGAATCTGGGTGAGGAGAAGCTGGTAGTGATAGCGCCGCCTGATCATCGGCTGGTCGCCAAAGAAAAGGTTGAAGCACCTGACTTTGCCGGTGAAAACTGGATTTTTACCGAGGCGGGCTGCAGCTATCGGACGAAGATGGAAATGGTCATGCGAGAGTCAGGTACACAGGTTGCCAGTTCCCTTGAATTTGGCAGTCTGGAAGCCATCAAGCAATGCGTATCCTATGGATTAGGAATAGCTCTTCTGCCATTGATAGCGGTGAAAGAAGAGGTGAGCAAAGGCAGATTGGCTATTTTGCCTTTTGAGCATCCAGAGGTCCGGGTTTACCGTCAGCTCATCTATCATAAAAAGAGATGGATCACGCAGGCACAGAAGAGACTGGTCAATCTTTTGCAGACAGGATGGGAAATGTCCGAGTCCCAAGAAAAGGGATGAACCACCCAAGGCGGTATGGTAAGATAAGAGAAAGTTGTACTAAAAGGAGGACTTCATTTTTCATGAACACGGTAGCTGAAAGCATTGTAAAAGACATGTCCCTTGCTCCAAACGGTCATCTGAA
>DASQNU010000065.1:0-14584 GCA_035644815.1 Bathyarchaeia archaeon
AGCGCATCGAGGAAGAGATCGATCAGGTTATCAGCTTGCTCCCGTCTTTTCTGGAACAGTATCACGGACGACTGGTCGAACTGGGAATTGATATCGGTATTGATACGAACGGACATGTATGGATTATCGAAGTCAACAGCAAGCCGGGCCGAACCGTTTTTCGTCAAATTTCCGACCGGATGGCCCGAATCCGTTCCATCTCCCAACCGGTCAAGTACGCCCACTATCTCATGAAAGAGCGCGTAGGAGGTTACTAAGTGTATGGATTCTATTACAGTGCGACTTCGCTTCCTATCCTATCCTCATTTGACTGGGATCATCATACCGCTGTATCTTTGCCAACAATTACAGCTTCGCCCCCGTCAAAAAATCACCTTGTCACTGGGAAAAAGGCAAGTGGTCGCCACCGTCTTCCAAGATAAACGAAATCCAGACAGCAATATAGTCAAAGTGACGAGTTCGCTCAAGAACCAGCTTGGCATTCCCCACAGCGGATTGATCCATCTGAAAAAAGAAGGCGAAGTCCTGCGGATCGGTCCGTCAATCGGCATCGTCACCACGGGCCTTCGCAATCAGGCAAGCCAACCGATTGGCCAACGAAGCTCCTTTTTTACCAAGCTGCTGCAAGCACAAGAAGGAAAAGGAGTCTTTTATTTCATTTTTTCTCCGGAAGATGTGGATTGGGAACAGAAGCAAGTGCGAGGCTGGTTTCTTCGCCGCACCAAACAAGGCCGTTATGCATGGAAAAAACTGCTGACCGCCCTCCCGGATGTCATCTATGACCGGATCCCTTCACGGGGAGCGGAGAAGAGAGAAAACGTCCGGCAATTCAAAGTACAGCTGGCCAACTATGAAAACATCCCCATGTTTAACCAAGGCTTTTTCAATAAATGGGGCGTCCATCAGCTACTCTATCCCAATGCTGATGTGAATGAGCATATTCCGGAAACCCACCATGCTCCCACGATCCGCACGCTTCGCAATATGCTGAGTAAATACCGGATGCTATATTTAAAACCAAAGGACGGAAGCCTCGGCTACGGGATCGTCAAAATCACGCAGGTCCCCGGTCATAGCTATGAGGTTTCCTATCATGTTGGCGGTACGAATGTGAAACGGAGATTCCGCAAACTGACAACCCTGTACCAGCACATTTTTCGCACGCGCAAAGTCAGTGCCTATCTCGTCCAACAAGGAATCAATTTGGCAACCTACCAAAGCCGTCCCTTCGATTTCCGCGTACATCTGCACAAAAACCAGCAGAATGAGTGGGTCGTCTCCTGCATGGCAGCAAAAGTGGCAGGTACGGGCAGTGTCACCACCCATGTACGGACAGGTGGAACTGTGATTCCGGGTGAAGAGCTGCTGCAAAATTTATACGGCCGGCAAAAGATACTGATCCAGACTCGCATCAGTGAGGCAGCGATCCGACTGGCCTCTGCCATCGAAGAAGCAAAAGGCATTTACCTTGGAGAACTCGGTTTGGATATGGGGATCGATGTGCACGGACATGTCTGGATGTTCGAAGCCAATTCCAAGCCGGGCCGTTCGATCTTCAAGCATGCCCGTCTGAAACATGCCGATGAAGTTTCCCGCAGCCTGCTGGTAGACTACAGCTGTTATCTGGCTAACTTTTAAAGGTGACCCACCTTGTGTATCAGGAAGGAGGAATTCCCATGACCCAGTCGCGTTCCGGGTGGCTTACCATACTTCCCTCGGGCAAATGGTATCTGCACGCTGCGCGGCTACCGATCGCATTTAGTGCGCGTCGTCGAGTCGTAGCACAGGTAGGGCCTTACGCACAAAAAAAGCGTATTCATCTCGGTCTTCCCCCCGTTCAGACCGGCCGTATCCGCACAAGGATACGGTGGCGGGTATGGAACGACCAGATCAGTATCGGGCCGTTGATCGGTATCCTTACCGTTGGCGAAGGACTAGAATTCCGCGGAAATCGGGATAATTTTCGGGATATCTTTCTCTCCGGCAAAAAGCTGGGCGCATTGGTGTATGTATTTACTCCGAGCGGCATTGACTGGGAGCAGCACAAAGTGTCCGGTTACCTGTATGATGAGAAGCAGGAAGCCTGGTTAGAAGCAACACTGCCATTTCCGCATGTTGTGTACAACCGGATTCCTACCCGCAAATGGGAAAAACAAAGTGACGTCCTCAAGACATTGAATCAATTCGCGAGTATGAAACAGATCACCTTATTTAATCGCCGCTTCTTCAATAAGCAATCCCTGTTTCAACGATTGGAAGGTATACCTGAAGCGACCACCTTTTTGCCGGAAACGAAACGATTAGACAGTTTTGCAAGGTTGAAGGCCTTTCTGTCCCAGCATCGAAGTGTCTACTTAAAACCGGTTCTCGGCAAAGCCGGAGAAGGCATCATGCGTCTGGATTTTTACCAAAGCCGTTGGCGCCTGCGGCGTGTCCATGAGCAAAGAGCGATTACCTGCTATTTCTCAACCTTGCGCGGCGCATGGAAGTATATCCGCCAAAGAACAAGCGGGAAAAAATATATTATTCAGCAGGCTATTCCGCTTGCCAAGTACAAGGGCCGTCCCTTCGATGTACGCGTGTTGGTGCAAAAAAACGGAACCGGCGTCTGGGATGTGACCGGAATTGGCATCAGACGCGCTGGGGCAAACAGCATCACGACACATGTGCCGCGGGGAGGCTCGATTCATTCCGCCAAAAAAGTGTTGGGCGAATTGTTCCCCGAGCAGGAAGAAGAGATGATGAAAAAAATAGGGGATACTGCATTAACGATCGCTGAAAATCTGAATGAAGTGGTTGAGGATCTTGCCGAGATGTCGATGGATCTGGGGCTTACCAAGGAAGGCAGACTTTGGTTCTTTGAAGCCAATGCCAAACCGGAAAAATTCGATGAACCTACCATTCGCAGATCTTCCCTCTCCAATCTGATTGGGTATGCACAGTACGTATATAAGCATGGCGGTGAAAAAAAAGAAGCTGCCGCTGGATAAACCGCGCTGTCACTGACAGGGCGGTTCTTTTTGCTGCTGCTTCTCTGTGATCGCGGTAACCATTTGGGCCAACTTATGGAGTGTTTGCAAACTGTCTTCCTCAACGGTGAAGAACGCCCCGTCAATCCAGTAACGATCCTCGGGCACACATCGCAGCTCTTCACCAAAATGGAGATACTGTTCTTCTACAGCATTCGAAATATCCTCCAGCTTTGCACGGACCGCCAAATGTCGCTCGATTTCCGCATGAAACTGTTCCCTCACTTCTTGGTACAGCTTCGACTCCTCCATCCGTGCCAAGCGGAACAATGCGAGGTCGATCTGCAGCCAGCAGGTCACATAAAAGTGAAACTCCTGAAACAGGACTGTCAGCGCTTTTCCGAGCTCATCTGGCTTACCGGTTTGCCGATATTGCTCCCATGCTTGCAACGTCTCTGCTTTCTTTTCCTGGATCCAGTCATAATGACTGACAGCTCCCCGGTAAAATTTCCGGATGACCTGAAGCAGCATCTCGGGCGTACGCGGGGGAAGACCGCGATAACGATTAGCGGTGTCTCTGACCATCTGGTTCCTCCTTCTCCGGCCACGATAAGATCTTTGTTTCGATTATACTCGTTTCTTTAGATGATAAAAACCATGTTACGTCATGAAGGGTATGTGCAAACATGGTGGTGGGAGAAGGGAAGAGAGGGAGTGGCTCCATTCTTGCCACACCCGCAAGGGAGGGGAACTGTCCGGCTCCGCTTCCAAAAACGGTACGTCACGCAAAAGTTTCGAGGAAGCATATTCAAACGTAGAGGTTGCGTGACAAGCGTGTACCGTTTTTGGAAGCTCCACCTGAGTAGGTGTGACAAAGACTCCGCCCGTCCCTCTCTTCCCTTCCTCACGTGGCTGTTGCATAGAGTAAGTAGAACGGATAAAAGAACAAAAGCAAGAATGATCGTTTTTTTCAAGCTTTTACTCTTTTATCTATAGCTTCTGCAGCGCAGGAGAGCATGTTCCGAAACGGAGCGCCTGCGGAGCCCTTCCGAGCGGAGCAGTGAATCGCAGGAAAAAGGGCCGCAACCTGCACCATCTACGTAGCGGCTACCACTTTTGTGGACCCCTGCGATTTGCTGCGGAGCGGACAGTTACCGCGACCCTGCAGGGCGTAGAATGAAGCGGAGTTTCGGAACATGCTCTCCTCACCGCAGCCACGATGTCCGCCGAGAAGAGAAAAAACCCACAACCAGCAAGTGGTGTGGGTTTTTCGCCTCATTTTTAAACTTGTTGCTCTTGCTCAGCGGCTGCAGCCAAAAGCTTTTTAAAGCGTGTTGGGTTGAAGCCAAGCACTTGCTTTTCGCCTACGAGCGTCAACGGAACAGACATGATGCCCAGACGGGAAAGCTCATCGTGAAAAGCAGGATTTTCGTCGATGTTGCGCTCTTCAAACGCAACATTTTGTTCGGTCAAATAGGTTTTTACTTGCTTGCAGTACATGCAGTTTGTGCTGGAATATACGATTACTTGTGCCATTTCTCATCCATCTCCTACTTATTTGTATTGGGGAACTACTTTAGAACGCTTGTTGATATACTTATCTACTGCCATCGCAGCGATAGCACCGTCGGCAGCAGCGACTACCGCCTGTTTGACAGGGGATTTGCGGACTTCACCTGCCGCAAAGACACCGGGAACCGGCGATTGCATGTATTCATCGACGATCATGAAGCCTTCTTCGTCCAATGGAACCTGATCTACAAACAGATCGGTTCCCGGCTTGCTTCCGGACAAGAAGACAAATACGCCGTCTACTGAAATCATGGACTCTTCTCCCTCTGGAGTGCGAACCTTGACACCTTCCACCTTCTTGTCGCCCACGATTTCCAATGGACGCGTACGAAGATAGTAACGGGTTTTGTCCAACTCAGGAATCTCATCGACCCCTTGCAAATCTCCGCGCGGGATAATGAAGTGGATATCGTCAACAAACTTGGTCAGGGCCATCGCTTCCTCCAACGCTTCCTCGGAGTCGCCGATCACCGCTACTGTTTTTCCTTGGTAAAAAGCGCCGTCACAAGTCGCGCACGTGCTTACGCCTCTGCCCATCAGTTCTTCTTCACCTGTCAGCATGCGGTTTCTGCCTTTGGAACCCGTCGCGACGATGACCGCTTTGGCTTGATATGTACCGTCTGCTGTATAGATGCTTTTCACTTCATCTTCTACGTCGACCGCGGTAATTGTTGTCTGCACAAACTCAGCACCAAAAGCGATCGCTTGGTTGCGCATTTTATCCAACAGCTCGCGACCGGTCAATTCGCCTTCTACACCAGGGTAGTTGGCGATTTTATGAGTAATAGCCAAGGCTCCAGAGCCAGGGGCTTTATCGATAACCAATGTTTTCATATTGCCGCGCGCTGTATAGATCGCTGCAGTGGCACCAGCTGGTCCGCCTCCGATGATAATCACATCGTACATCAGAATCCTCCTCACTATCGCTTCTATCTCTTTGTAATTATTTTAATCTAAGAACAAATATCATTGTATCAGGATTAAGATAAAAGTCAATGTCTTTTTAAAATGATTCTAATATAGTACAAAACAAAAAACGCCCCTGCACTAGCAGAAGCGTTGAAAACCACTATAGGCTTTAATTAAAGGTGTACCATTCATGCTTTACTTTTTGTGCTTTTGCATCTTGCGGCAATGTCAGCCGAACGTCTTTTACACCGTCACCATTATGGTCACCAATCCATAAATACGGCTTCACAGCAGCTTCTGCCTTGCTCTTGGGACCTACAAACTGCTGTTTGGTATCACCATCTCGGAGTACAATCCGAAAATCCTTGGAAGGAATATCCAAGCGCAGCCCTTCTTTGTAACCGATCAAAAGAATATGGTCACGGACGCCGTCACCATTTACATCTGCGTACCGAGTATCCAATACATACGTATTATCCTTACCCAAATTGAAACCCGAATTGATTTTTACATCAGGCGACTGGCGATTGTCTAGATCTGTTAGCCCTGCAGGTTGAGCTGCAACCTGCTTTGTTTGTGCCATCGCTGTACTTGCTCCAACCGCGAAAAGCATGGTGCACCCTACAACTGCAGCAATCCGTTTGATCGTCGAACCCTTTTTATTCATTATGGTATCTCCCCTTTCAAACGTTTCATCAATATAAACGGAAGAAGTTACCATAATGTTTCACCCATTTACTGGATTTTAAGCCAACATTTTTTCAATCCACAGTGACCGATGATGGCGCAGGTCCAAGTATTCCCCACCTCTGCGAACCAGTGGATTCATAGGCTCATCCGGATAAATCATAATGACATCCACAATATCCCCACAATTCAGCAGCGCCCGCCCTCCAATATAGAATGAGGTGACATAATGAATGAATTTCGTTGCAATCTCCGGATTGAGCTCACCTTTGCAGGCTGCCTTCCACAAGACTTTTGCCGCTTCAAAAGGCGATGTTTTGGACTTGTAGACACGGTCCGTGCAAATCGCATCAAAGACATCCGCGATCGCCACGATCTGGCTTTCCAATGGAATCTCTGCGCTCTTTTTTCCATGCGGGTAACCGCTGCCATCAAGACGCTCGTGGTGATACAAGGCGCACTCCGCGAGCATCCGATCCGCTCCCTCCATCTTCATGATCATCTCATAGCCATGGACGGTATGTGCTTTCATTAAAGCAAATTCCACAGGTGTCAGACTTCCCGGTTTGGTTAAAATATCATCTGGAATCAGCATCTTGCCAATGTCATGTAACAGTCCGGCTTGACCAATGCGCACAACCTCTTCTTGAGGTCGCTTAATCAGCTTGGCAATCAATGCACAAAGAATTCCAACATTGATCGAGTGTCGGTATGTATAGTCGTCACAGCCTTCAATGAGATAAATTTGATGGAACACGCCCGTCTCTTTCATCACCTGGGTAAGCAGAGGAAAAAAGGAGTCTGAAAATTGGACAAGTGGCGGAGTATAGTTTGCAGTCACGAGCTCAAACAGGCCTTTTGTCTGGTTCAGCATATCGAGGTAATTGTCAGCGAGTTGCTGGCTAGGCACCAGCTTTTCAATCTGTTTTTCCATGGAGGCGGCTGCCTCGGCGAAGCCATCCGTCAGATCCTCGACAGACACATCGTAAATGCGATGCGCTTCCATTGCATCGACATCTGTTTGCGAAAGTACGGTACCTTCCACGAAAAGCAGAACCCCATTTGCATTAAATACGTCCTGTTTAAGCTTCTTTCCGATTAGTTTGTCGTAGTCAATCATATTTTTCCTTCCTTCCCCGGAGGAATTATGGCATCTGAATGGATCTTACCTGATTGCGTCCGGCGACCTTTGCTTGATAAAGCGCTCGGTCAGCAGCCCGGATCAGTGCTGTCTTCTCACTGTCCGCTTGCGGTCGATATGATGCGACACCGATGCTTACGGTGACATATTTGCTTACTTGCGACTGATTCGCGTCCATTTTTAACTGCTCTACATTGGCCCGGATCTGTTCCGATACGAAGCATGCGCCAGCCAGATCGGTATCAGGCAGCACGATGGCGAATTCTTCTCCGCCGTAGCGTGCAACCAAATCCGTGGCTCGACATACGGTTCGCTTTAATATGCGGGATACTTCGATTAGACAAGCATCCCCTTCTTGGTGCCCGTATGCATCGTTGTAAGATTTGAAATAATCAATATCCAGCATAATAAGAGAGAGTGGCGAACCATTGCGGACAGCCCGCTTCCACTCCCGTTCAAAAAATTCGTCAAAATGTCGGCGATTGGCGACCTCTGTCAGACTATCGAGGGTAGAGAGCCTTTGCAGCATCTGATTGGTCAGCTCCAATTGTTTTTGCTGCTGCATCCTCTCTAGTGCCCCGCCGATACAGGAGGCCGCGATGGAAAGGACAGCAAGCTCGTAGCTGCTCCAGAACCGCTCATGAAAAAAATGATCGAGGCCGACTACTCCTGTAAAGCTATCGTTCACAATAATCGGAATGAACAGAACTGTTCCGATCGAAAAGAAATGATGAATGTTACCTGGCACCATGGTTAGATCTCGCACTTGTTCGACCACTGGTTTGCCAATGCTCAACTCTTCAATACGCTGTTCGATCACGTTTAACGGATGGGTAAGTGTTCCTTCCAACTCGGAAAGTCGCTGCGCAAAAGAAGGATCGTGCCACTCTATCATGACGGAGGAGTAGAGTCCTTCATGCGAGGGTGCCTCTTGGCTTTCGATCAGATATACGCGATGCACCTCCGTAACAGCACCAATAACCGCCAGTGCTTCACGAATTCCTCCCATATGATCAGAGGACGTGAGCAGATTGCTGGCGGCAACTGCGATTCCTTGTAAAAGCCGATTTTGTTTCAGCATGAGCTCTTGTGTTCGAAACATCATACGTTCAGCGCTCCGGTCAGTAGAGAATCCTGCTTGCATTACAGACGTACACCCATACAATTCTCGTAATCATAAATAATTATAAAAATTACCTTTTTTCACCTTTTATTCTACTTGTTTCTTATCGAAATTACAATTATTCTCTTTTATCCCAAATAAAAAAACTTCAATAGAAGCCCTCGCGAGGAAGTTGTCGATTCCTTCTTTAGCAGAAGCTTTTCATGCTAAATCAGGAAGAAACTCGTGATGTTTACACTTTCCGATTCAGTAAAAAAAGAGCACCGCTGTGCTCTTTTTCATCAATCTATTCCTCGGAATGGAAAAACTGCATGACACCAAATTTTACACCTTGTGGATCATGACAATAAGCGAAGAGTCCTACTCCTGGCACCTCTTCAATTGGTGTGACCGCCATTCCGCCTGCTTGTTTGATTTTGTCCAAATACGCCTCGATTGAGGGAACGCTAATCGTATTCACCATTTGCAGTTTGCTTGCTTCACTGCGCATAATCGCACCATTGATTCCAGGCTCTTGTTCATCTCCGCTCTTAATCAACCAATATTCCATGTCCCCCATCTGTGATACCTGCCACCCGAAAACCTCTTGATAAAAAGCAAGCGATTCCTGGGGGTTATTTGATTCGATCTCGAAATGCACGATTTTGGCCATTGTTACTCCTCCTTGGCTTGCTGTTATTTTATGGACAGATTACCAGAAAGGGAGAGAGTCGGCTTCTTCTCGTTTGCTCTTTTTCGGATCGCATCTTCCTGATTCAGATATTCCTCCAATAATACAGGAAGGGAAATAAGGATCGGCGGATCAAAAAACTGTGGCTTTCGCAAGCGGATCAAAGGGGGTGCTTCCTTTACCATTCGTTGGCCTCTAATCTGAAGAACTTCCTTCGATTTTCCACGCAGCGTATGACGGGGCAAAAAGTATTCGCCAAGCGGCTCATCCCATGTGAAGGCCGTCGCCATCAAATAATAGTCGCCATCGGGTACAGGAGGCAACCAAAAGCGTCCTTCTTCAAAAGCAACCGTACACATGACTGGCTTGCCAATCGGGATCGGTTTCTCGAATAGACCGATACACATAAACCCTTGGAAGGAGTCTGGACAACTGATATGACCAACGATTCCCCCCTTCACCGAATCCTGCTCGTTTTGCGTTAGTCCGACGATCCGTTGCAGTTCAAGCTTGCTTTGTTCCATGTAGGTGCGAAATTGTTGCGGCGATAGCCCGACAACGCGCGAAAATCTAGTCGAAAACGTGCCAAAGCTGCTATATCCGACACGCAGGCTAATTTCTGTTACAGGCAAGTCTGTCGTCATTAAATATTCCTTGGCTTGCTCCATGCGTATCGCTGACAAGAACTGCCTAGGCGGAATGCCGGTGAGGGAACGGAAGATTCGATCAAAATGAAAGGGACTATACTGGGCGATCTTTGCTAAATAAGTCAGCGAAAGCGTACTATCCCCCAGTTTCGTCCACATTTCATGAATAACCGCGGCAATCTCTTTCTCGTATTTGGGCTTCTGGTATTCTTTCTCTTTACACTCGCTCATAGTGATATACCGTATAGCAGTTTTTCCCTCTGTATTTCGATTCGTAGAGCGCTTTATCCGCGACCCGTTTCAATGTGTCCGAGGTGCGGGCGTGCAGCGGACATTCCGCGATGCCTATACTGACGGAAATCGGGATCTCTTCTCCTGCATGACAGAGCGGATGATTGGCCAGATCTTCTTGAATCTTTTCTACCTTTGCAATCATCTCTTCCAGACTGCGATTTCGGCTCACGATCATAAATTCGTCACCCGCGTAGCGATAGCCATACTCGTCATTTCCCAGATTCTCCTCAATCGTTTCCGCGATCCTTTTAATCAGCATATCCCCCATATGATGGCCATAACGGTCATTGACTTGCTTCAAATGATCGGAATCCAGCATGACCAAGGAAATCGTCTCATCATCCTGCAATTCCTTGATCATCGTTTCCAAGTCCTGATGGAAAGCCCGGTAGTTTTTCAAACCGCTCAGCTCATCCGTTACCGACACCTGATACAGCTTCTTATACAACTGTGCCGTTTCCATGGCGTTCGCCACCTGGATGCCAATGATCCGCAGCAGCTCTTCGTGCTCTTGATCGTACGCATACTCCCGATACGATTGGGCGGAAATAACCCCTTTCACTTTATCCCCCAAAAGCATCGGAACAAAGATCGCTGTACTGGTCTCTTTCTCCGGGTTCCCCCATCGAACGATGACAGGCCCATCCATGTCTTTTTGGGTTTTAAAGTGCATCGTCTGTTTCGTTTGCAGCACTTGGGAGATAAACCCTCTTCCAAACTCTAAATGCCGGGGAGGATATTGGACGCCATTATCCCACGAGTAGGGAAGAAAGATTTCCCGCTCTCCTTCTTGATAAAAAGCAAGAAAAAACGCATCCGTTGGCATGACACGGGAGCACAGCTCATGCGCCTTTTTGCAGATCTGTTCTTGATCAAAGCTTTGGGTGAAGACGTGTCCTAATTCGTGCAGAATTTTCAAATGTTCTGAAATCGATTGCAAATATTTTACTTTCTCACTGATACGGGTAACCTCGCCAATTGTTTCCTTGTAAAGCTCTCTATGTTCATTTGCTTCTTCTGTATAAGGCTGCAAGGTTTCCAGGTCAATTTGATCTATATGATGTAATTGTTTATTCAATTTTTGCAAAAATTGGTATGGATCAAAAGAGCAGCTTTCCCTCATAACTATCACCCCTTGCCCTTCTTACCGGCTCCTTCAACGATGCATGTTATTATATTTTTTTATATTACTACATCCACAGAAAGCTGGACATAGAAAAATGCCCTCCCCAGTTTTTACTAGAAAAGGGCATTCTCGCTTACAAACTTACAGCTGCTTAAACTGAACCGTGTTAATCATCCAACCATACGGATTTTTCGCATTCTCATCTTTTTTCAACAAGTATTCGATTTGATATTTTCCAATGAGCGGAGATTGATAGGTACCGATAATGAAGATTTCATCTGCGGGTCTGTCATCCGTGCTTAGTTTCAACTCCCCGTCATAGGAGTGGAACGGAGATGGGAAAATCTCTTTCATCGTATCCATGGCTTTGTCATCAAAATAGAGTTTCATTGCCGACTGATCTTGCTTTTGGTAGCTGTATGCAGCGGTAGACAACATCAGATTGGCGATTTGCAGCTTTTGATTGGGTGAACCGGCGAAGTGATCGCGTTTGTACGTTTCAAAGAAATCATACAAGCGCTTCAGCACGACCGCATATTGCCCACGGGTCACTTTTCCTTTTGGTTGGAAATAATCATTCGGACTCTCAAAAATCCGGTATTCCTTGATCAAGGTCGGATAAGATGCTTTGGTGTCCAGATAGAGGCTAGGCACCTTCCAATTGTAAAAATCTTGGTAACGGGCAAGCACATCCTGCGGCTGGACATCCAAATCATCGATGATCTTATTGGACAATGCATGGAAGATCAGCATGCTGGCTTCCTCGCGATTTAAAGGCTGCTGGAGATGAGCGCTCGCTACCCACCAATCCGCATTTCGTTTTGTGGCGCTCAGCATCGTTCCTTTTGTTGCAGACAGATGAAGATAGTACAGCATGCTGGCACCTGGGCTGAAATCTACAAATTGCTTCTGTTCTACATAAAATAATTTGTCGATGTTGCCAACTGCTTGCCTTACTTCTGCAGCAAGCGGATAGCGAAAATCGAGTGAAACCTGGTTGTTTGGATCGCTGAAATGACCAAAGGATTTTTCCAGCACCCGATTCAACAACACAAGGGCTTCCCCGCGAGAAACCGCTTGATCCGGATAAAAGTTGCCGCTTTTATTGGCATAAATGCCGAGATCGGCCAGCGCCTCTGCATATTCCTCAGCCCAGTGGCCATCCAGATCACGATAAGAGGCAGCACTTGCTTGCGGTACTAGCAGTTGAACCGTGAAAAGCATGAGGGCAAACATGAGAATGGTGATTCTTTTTAACATGGAGTACCTCCCTTTCCCTTCTATCTCTACCATTTACTACTATACTCCACAAAACCTGTTTCTTCCTGTCAAACTTTCTCGATTATTTGATCATGGCACCCGTTTGATTGATTTGGCCGAGCTTGCCATCCTTTTTGACGGTTGCTCTGCCATTTGCAAAGGGGGTGGCATAGTCAAACTGAAAAGGGATAACCTGCTTCCCGTTCGCATCGATATAGCCAAACTTGCCTTCCTTTTTCACCAATGCCAATCCGCCAGAAAACGGAGTAGCGTGATCGTACTGGAAGGGGATGACTACCTTGTCTTTTTCAAACCCTGTCCCTTTGCGAATGTAGCCCCATTTCCCTGCCTGCTCTTTTGGGGCTAGACGGACGACCGGTGCTGCTGCGGACTTGACCGGTGGCTTGCTTTGTTTGACTGGCTTCTTTCTCGTTGTGGTTTTTGGCTTGCTGACTGATTTCTTAGGCTGTGCGACAGACTTGGTTGGTGCGGGTGCAGCGGAAACGGCTGGTTTCGACTGTGCCGGTATCGCGGCTGGAGCTTTTGCCGTGGGCGGGGCAGTCATCTGCCCCGAATTCACTGGTGTCACGGCGGTATTTCCAGATACAGGAGGAACGGCTGGCACTGGAGGGGTTGTCACTACTGTAGAAGGCAAAGTTCCATTTTCTGTGGCAGGAGCCCCCTGCTTCGTAGCGTCGGCTGGTTTCTGCTTTTCAGCTTCCTGGTCACTCTGCGTCTTCCCCTGTCCGCTTTTCTGTACATCAGCCGCCACGTTACTGGATGCTTGCTCTTCCTCTCCCAACATCGAGAAAGCAAGAGTGCCAGCTAACAGAATCCCTGCTGCGACAGCCGCACCTGCCCACATTTTGCGTTCCTTCCACAAAGGTTTTCGCTCGGGTAGCTTCATGCTCTCTTGACTGGACACGCAAACGAATATTTCAGCCTGTTGTCCCTCATATTCAGCCCATACTTTGACTGTCCCGGGAGCAAGGCCGTGAATTATCCCTTGGTCCGTGTGCACGATCGAATCGGCACCTTCGGCATGCCAGAGAACGCGATCCGAAACCTCCTCTTCTCTCCCATCCACCCAGATGACGAATGCCTTCAGCTCCTTGGCTTCGCCTGGACGCAGCGAAAGCGCTGCCGGTTCAATCATGAGCAACTTTCGAATCTCATAGGCATGTGGCAATGGCTCGGATGTACGCTCAACAGCGATCTGTGCGGGAGGCTCAAAAGCTGCAAGCGATTTTGCCTCGCATAGCGTAATAAGCCACTCCCCCATTTGCGGGCACTGTTCAACTGATCGGGCTGCCCATGCACGTTCGAATAGCTGTGCAAGGGGATCGCCCCAGTTTTTGCGCAAACAGGCAAGCAATTTCCGATATCGTTCCCCGTCTCTGTGCAGCTCCTGCGGAAAAAAGTACCCTCTTGCCCGCGCGATCTGACGAATTTGCGGGTCCATCCACCCTAACATTTCGACCAATAACAGCGCCCCGCTAAGCCGATCAGCGTAAGGTCCCCACTGCTCATCACGGATCCCGTCTTGCGCCTTCCAGTCAGGATGATACGCATGCTCCAAATCAACAAGTTCTATCGGGTATACCTTTTCCTCCGCTTGCGGATGCAGGCACGGAAGCAGCAAATTAGCGGCAGTCAACCGTCCGTGTGCCATACCATGTTGTTCCAAGGTGGCCAATGTTTCCGCCAGCGATTTTGCCATCGTCCATGCCTGCTGTCTGCTGATGGCCTGCTTCTCCTTGACGATATCCTGCCAAGTGGGACCATCAATCCACGGCATGACGACGGCGTACATCAAGTCGCGGTATACCGTGAGCAAATCCATATGTATCTGCGGAATCAGTACGATCCTGTTTGCCGCTTGCAATCCTTGAATATCCATGACAGCTCGCAGACGTTCTACCTGGGCGACAATGGAAGGAGTCCGATAGTGACGCAAAAACACCTTTAATGCGATTCGGGAATCATCTCTCTCCTCAGCAGCGCGTAAAGCATAGAGAAAGCTTTCTGTCCCTTCCTTTCGCATGATCATGCCGGGCTGATCCGGATTTTCAGCCCATACATACTCCCTGCCGTTGATGGAGACGATTTCTCCCATTTTTGGCTGAAAGGACACGGTCATCCCTCCTTACGTCCTGTATCGTGAACGCCTGGAACGGCACTTCGCT
>DASQNU010000066.1:0-10734 GCA_035644815.1 Bathyarchaeia archaeon
GCTCTTTTTTGTCTTTCCACTTTCGCCTGCACACATTTCTCTGTATAATCGTACTGAATAATGAGCAGTCAATACCTTAGATATTTATCGGAGGCTACGAAATGAGTCAACATAACCCAGCCTGGGAACAAGAAATTGCGAAACGTCGCACCTTCGCAATCATTTCCCACCCGGATGCGGGAAAGACCACAATGACGGAGAAGCTGCTCTATTACGGTGGAGCAATCCGTGAAGCAGGTGTGGTCAAAGCGCGGAAAAATTCCAAGTATGCGACTTCCGACTGGATGGAAATCGAGAAAAAGCGTGGGATCTCGGTGACGTCCAGTGCCATGGATTTTGAATATCGCGGTCATCATATCAATATTTTGGATACACCTGGTCACCAGGACTTTAGTGAAGACACGTACCGGACTCTGACAGCAGCAGACTCCGCAGTGATGATTATCGACGTGGCCAAAGGGGTCGAGGCCCAGACGATCAAGCTGTTCAAGGTTTGTCGGATGAGAGGAATTCCGATTTTCACCTTCGTCAACAAGCTGGATCGGCACGGGAAGGAAACATTCGATCTGCTGGAGGAAATTGAGCGTGTCCTGGGGATTCGCTCCTATCCGATGAACTGGCCGATCGGGATGGGGAATCGCTTCTGTGGCGTGTATGATCGAGTCAAGAAGCGGGTAGAGCTCTATGAGAGCGGCAGCAATCACGAGGAGATCAGCTTTTTTGACGTGAGCGGTCCAGATGATCCGTTAATCGGCGAACGCGTCGGGGAAGAATTGTGGCAGCAGCTGCAGGACGAGGTGTCGCTGTTGGATGTAGCGGGAGATGCCTATGATCCCGATCTGATCGAAAAAGGCGAGTTGTCTCCCGTCTTTTTCGGCAGTGCGATTAACAACTTTGGCGTGCAGACCTTTTTGGACAACTTCCTGACCATGGCGCCGCCGCCATCTGCGAAGAAGAGCACAAAAGGCTTGATTGATCCTTATACAAAACCGTTTTCCGGATTTATCTTCAAGATTCAAGCAAATATGAACCCTGCTCACCGTGACCGCGTGGCTTTCTTGCGGATCTGCTCGGGACGTTTTGAGCGCGGCATGTCTGTAAAGCACGTACGCATGGGGAAAGATATCAAGCTGGCACAGCCGCTGCAATTCATGGCACAGGACCGGGAAATCGTCGAAGAATCCTATGCAGGGGATGTCATTGGTCTGTTTGACCCAGGCATTTTCCAGATCGGGGATACGCTGACGGTTGGCGAGCAATTCGAGTATGAAGAAATGCCTCACTTCTCGCCGGAGTTTTTCTCCAAGGTGACTGTGAAAGACGCCATGAAGCATAAGCAATTCCAGAAAGGGATCATGCAATTGACGGAAGAAGGTACGGTCCAGCTTTTCCGTACGTCTCCCATGGATGAACTGATCCTTGGCGTGGTTGGGGTGCTTCAGTTCGAGGTGTTGGAATACCGCCTGAAAGCAGAGTACGGTGTCGACATCTTGCTGCAGCGCATGCCATACCAAATTGCAAGATGGATCGATGGTGACAAAGCTACCATTGACAGTCTGATGCAGCGCAGTCAAACGGTGCGCGACCGTTACGATCGTCCAGTAATGCTGTTTGAAAGTGAGTACCAGCTGCGTGTAGCTCAAGATAAATACAGTTCGATCAAATTCCATGAAAGCTCCTTGGGGCTGCGTAAGCAAGAGTCGTAAAAACAGCTTGCATGATAGAAGTGGAAAAATACCCAGACCGATTTTTCGGTCATGGGTATTTTTTTACTGTATCAAAAAGTATAAACTTCACGACTACTCATCCTGATACAGCATGAAAAACTTCCTTTAAGGAAGGGCTCGACAACTTCTTCGAGAGGGCTTCTCTTGAAGTTTTTCTTATCCGGCTTCCTGTGATGTTTCCCACACAAGTTGGAAAGCATTCCGGGTACACTAGGAAGGAACTTGAAAAAAGGGGGCCTCCACGATGTCATCCGCATTAATGGACACGGTGAATAAGCAAATTGCCAACTGGACGATTTTATACGTAAAGCTGCACAATTTCCATTGGTATGTGAAAGGACCGCAATTTTTCACGCTACATACCAAGTTTGAAGAACTGTACACCGAAGCATCCTTACATATTGATGAACTGGCAGAGCGCTTATTGGCGCTGGGCGGACAACCCGTTGCCACTATGCGAGGCTGTTTGGAGCGAGCTTCCGTAAAAGAAGCGCAGGGCAACGAAACGGCAGAAAAAATGGTGGATATCACGGTGCAAGATTTTGGCATCATGATTCAGGAATTGAAGGAAGGAATGAAGCTGGCCGAGGAAGTGGACGATGAGACCACCGGCGACATGCTGCTTGCGATTCATTCCAGTCTGGAAAAGCATGTGTGGATGCTGCAGTCTTTTTTGGGGAAATAAAGTTAGCATTTTCAAAAAAGTAGTCCTGATACATCGGGGCTACTTTTTTTCATGACTGAAGAAACATGATACATAAGTTCCCGTCAAAATGTATGGAAGGATTTGGATAAAATATATTGGGGGAGAGTGAAAAATGGCAAAGAGGTTCGTATGGCTATACATGCTAATGCTCTGTCTGACCGGGTGTGGTACAACCCCAAATCCGAATGCTGCCCAGCATCAGGAAACAGTCACAATAAAAAGGGTAGAACAAGAGCCTGTCACAGAACGCAAGGAAGTCGATAGGGTCTACGTGCGTTTATCTAATAGCGAGAATGTAGAAAGGTTTTTTGCCTTTCTAGAGCGCTATCAAGTAGGTGAAGCGGATCAGATAGAGATTCAACACTTTACAATCGAAGGAGATCCGATTATTACTACATTGAATTATGATGGTAAACAAATCTTTTTCACCTATGATGACTCACAAGATCGGTATGGAGCTCAGGAGAAGGGGGTACGTCAAGAAGTCTGCAAGGAGATCGTGCACCAAGAGGAGGATGGAAAGACCAGTTATTATGTGACGAACTGTTCTGATGACGCAGGTGGCAAGAAGTATTTCCTGA
Source organism: Bathyarchaeia archaeon (assembly GCA_035644815.1). GTDB lineage: Bacteria > Bacillota > Bacilli > Brevibacillales > Brevibacillaceae > Brevibacillus_F. The sequence goes on from DASQNU010000066.1 coordinate 3,015, forward strand.
TTCATGTACCATCAAAATCGTAAGGCACAAACCAATCAACGAGGCTAGCAAGTATAACAAAAAGCGGCGTACAAGGATTGCTCCTGTCCAACCGCTTTTTGCTGTGTCTTTATGCTCTCGTCTGCAAACTCGATTTCAAATGCTTCAACTGCGCCACAATGATAAAACTAACGATCACCAGCAAAAACCATGAACTGATCTTGCTCAAATGCACGAGCTGCCAGCCAGCCTGCTGATTGGGATATTGCCACGCTCCCAGCAGAGTAGCGATGTTTTCCGCTATCCAGATGAAAAATCCGATCAACAGATAGGAGAGAACCACTGGCATGCGATAATACTCGGTGCCTACCCGAAAATGCACCACGCTCTGCCAGAACACCACAAAGATGGCTGCAGTGAGGACCCAGCGAATATCCCAAACATAATGATGGGTAAAAAAATTGAGGTAGATCGCTGCAGCAAGAGGAACCGTGAGATAGGCGGGCGGCCAGCCCGTAATGGAAACGTCCAGCCTTCGCCAAGCCTGGCACAGATAACTGGCGACACTGGCATACATAAAGCCGCTGTAGAGCGGGACTCCCCATATCTTGCTATAGCCTTCCTCGTCGTAGGACCACGAGCCCATATGTACTTTAAACAGCTCCAAAGCTAAGCCGATCAAGTGAAAAATCGTGATGACTTTCAGTTCGTCCCGTGTTTCCAAGCCGCTTCGCACCATCCAGACCTGCATGCCGAGACAGAGCAGCAGCAGCAAGTCATAACGAGGCAAGCCGGGGATCGTGATCAGCTTGGACAGGGCCAGCGCTGCAAAGATAAAGACGGGAAAAATACAAGAAATGGCCTCCAGATAGCCGAAATAGAGGAGTTGTCTAAAGGCTTTTCTCAGGGACATTTACGCTTTATTCTCGCCAGTGGCTACGGGCAGCTCATAGGAGCAGTAATCGCTCCAGCTACCGGCATACAGTTTGGCATCGGTCCGCCCGGCTTCGTACAAGGCGAGAATGTTGACACAAGCGGTCACACCAGACCCGCAGTACACAATGATTTCTTTTTCATCACGGAGCGGGGCAAAACGTTTCTGGAGCTCCTCCGCTGAGAGAAAAGTGCCATCGGCACGCAGGTTATCCATATAAAAGCAGTGATCCGCTCCAGGAATGTGGCCGGCTTTTGCATCAATTGTCTCGAGTTCCCCGCGATAACGTTCTCCGGCGCGGGAATCCAGCAGGGCGACGGTTCCTTGTTTGGCGCGCACTTCTTCCAGATCAACCAGCATATGCGGTTGCGGTACAGCTCGAAACACACGCTTTGTCGGGTGGGACACATCATCCGTCACGGGAAACCCAGAGGCTTGCCATGCCGGAAAACCGCCATCGAGTACATATACATGTTGATGGCCGAGATAACGCAGCGTCCACCACAGACGAGCAGCTTTGGACATATCTTGTCCGTCATAGGCGACGACGATCGTATTCTCATCAATTCCAGCCTCAGAGAACAACTTTTCCAGTGCCTCGACAGTAGGAAGAGGATGACGCCCGCCATGGACATCCTTGGGAGCCGACAAATCCTGTTCCAAGTCAAAATAGAGGGCGCCGGGAATGTGAGCGCTGATGTATTCGGAGAGTCCTTGGCCGGGCTTGCCCAGTGTGAAACGGCAATCCGCGATCACCAGATTGGCATCATGCAAATGTTCATTCAACCATGCAGCAGAGACGAGATTCTTGCTGGACATAAAATCCCCCATTTCCGTTTGGTTGTTGTCGTATTCATCATAGCAGATGGCGGATAGCTGCGATACAATAGATTGAAACGATCTTAGATAGGGTAAATGGAGGATATTTTCGTGAAACGAATCGCAAGGTATTTTTTGGAAGGATTGCTTTATGTCATTCCATTGGCAGTGACCATCTTTGTGCTGTACAAGGTTTTTGTCACCGTTGACAGTTTTCTTGGCTCGACATTTCCTGGCTTGGGCTTCCTGACTATACCGGGACTCGGCTTTTTGGTAACAATCGTGCTGATTACCGTGATCGGGTTTCTCGCATCCAATGTGTTGACCAGAGGGTTGTTGTCGTTAATTGATACCTTATTTGAACGGGTGCCGTTTATAAAGCTGATCTATACATCCATCAAGGATCTGATCGGTGCGTTTGTCGGTGAGAAAAAAAGCTTCGATAAGCCGGTGCTGGTCAAGCTGACGCCTGATGGGGAAGCAAAAGCGATTGGCTTTATTACTAGAGAGAGCATGGAAGCTTACGGACTTGAGGACCATGTAGCCGTATATTTTCCCCAATCTTATAATTTTGCAGGGAATTTGCTGATTTTCCCGAGTTCGCAGGTGCAGCCATTGGATGTGGAAAGCTCGGAGGCAATGGCGTTTCTGGTATCGGGCGGGGTATCTGGAAAGTAAGCAAGAGAGCGGGCATTTACCTGCGTAGAAAGCCTCCCTCGGAATGGATGACCTGACCTGTGATCCACTCTGCTTCTTCGCTTGCTAAAAAGCGCACAAGACGAGCGACATCTTCTGGAGAGCCAATTCTGCCAAAGGGGAACTTGGGAAGCAGTTCTTCTTTTAATTCAGCGGACATCCATCCCGTGTCGGTAGGACCCGGATTGACACAGTTGACAGTAATACCTTTTTCAGCCACCTCTGCAGCTAAGGTGGCTGTCAGTGCGGAAAGAGCGCCTTTCGTAGCCACATAGGCGATTTCGCCCGGCATGGGTCCGAGGTTTTGGCCGGAGGTAATCGTGATGATTCTACCGCCCTTTTTGCCGCTGTAGCGTCGGGCGAACAGGGCGCTCAGCATGATCGGTGCGCGTGTGTTAACCCAATAATGGGCATCGATTTCTTGTTCCGTAATGTCGGCATAGGTGGTCGTGGTGGAATAGGCAGCGTTGTTGACGAGGATGGAGGGCTCGCCCAAGTTCGTGTAGACTTCATCGAGCAAACGTTGGGAAGCTCCGGGTAGGCTTAGATCCAGTTCAAAGCCGATGCATCGCACGCCGCTGGCACGGAGACTTTCTGCAAGCTGGCTGGCATCTTCGGATCGAACACCCCAAGGCATCGTCGCATCGTATGTCGGCCAGTAGGTAAAAAAGACATCAGAGCCTGCTTCTGCAAGCAACCGACAGATGGCGGCACCGATTCCATTTTGACGGGTTGCGCCGGTTACGACGGCGATCTTGCCTTGCAACGGTTTTGTTGTCATGATCAACACAATCCTTTCATGTAGGGTAGTAAGAAAAACTTAGTAAAAAAGCCACAGGGAACAATTCCTGTGGCTTTACCATTAGCTGCTGAAAAAACTATGGCTGGAGTGACGCTTCCGGTAATGACCATGTCCGAATGTATGATGTCCTCCATGGTGAATTGGATTTTTCCAACCGCCGCTGCTTGAATAATGACGGCGATGTCCGCTGCGGAAAAAGAATTTGGCGCCTTTTTTCAAGATCGCAACACCGATCCCGATGATCACAAATAAAAGCAACAAGCCAATGCCTAGGATGAGTAGTAGAATCTTCATGCTTCATTGTCTCCTTGTTTTCAGTCTACCTGTATGTACGAATGGAGCGGGGATAAGTTTCTTTTTCAGGCTTTCAAATATTTCTCATAAGGAGTAAGGCTGATTTCCTTGGATTTGAGATGGCTGATTAAAAATTTATGATCACGCTTGGGGGTGCCCAAAATATAGCCGCGGATAATTAATTCGGTTGTGATGGCAGAAGCTTTCTCCTCCAGTGCCAACTGACCGATTTTGCCTGCAATCGTTCGACGGGCTACGTCCCGGAAGAGCTGCGGAACAGGTTCCACCAATTCATCTAAAAAGGCGAGCGTCTCTTCATTCCACAGATGACGAGTTTGCTCAATATAATAATCCTGCCAATCCAAATCGGATTTTCCGTCGTTTTTAGGCATAGACTTTAAAAACTTGCGAAACATGAAGTAGCCGCCAATGGCAAACAGTCCAACCAGAATGAACATCCAAGCCATGATAAAAAGGGAAAAGCCGAGTGACATATCAGAAGTAGCTGTCATTGTTCTTATCTACACCTCGTGATCGATAATTCTTCCACAACCAGTGTAGCCGATTTTTCGCAATGCAACAAGAAACGGTTGCAGGTTGCAAAAGAAAACCGCCAAGTTCAACCTTGCGTGGTTACAAGGAAGAATGGCGGTTACAGGAATTCATTCCATTATTCTTCTTTATCATTCATACAGCGTTCACATTCATGCAGGTAGGATTCATGCTGTTCCTCCATCGTGCATCCACAGTTGACACAAGTTTTCAGAGGCAGATTACGGTAAAACACGGACACTGGCACCATGGAAATCCCTCCCTCGATTTACTTGTTATCATTGTATTACAACAATTCGAAAAAATCCACAAATTGTTATGGTACAGAAAGTGTATTTTTTCGTCCCTCCTGCTTACATATGGGCTGCCTGAAGGTTTATTCTCTTTCCAAGCGGTGTTACAATGAGTAATATAAGAAGTAATCCCAAAAACAGCGGATAGACAGAGATAGAAATGACAAGGAAAGGAGTTGACCGCTGATGTTCAGACTTGGCCAACGTGTCATACTAGTTTCCGACTCCTTTGAACAGGGTTATCCGATTGGCGAACATGCGTATTTGATTGGTCGTGACCGGAATCCGGACAGCGCGTTTGAATGGGTCGTTCGCATTCCGAAAATCGATAAGCATTTTCCGATTGTGGAAGCAGATATTGCCTTGGAGGAGAAATTGCTGGAGCAGGAAGCGGAAAAGGTGCAACGTGAAGCTTTGCTCGATCATGCCTTGGCAACACGCAATGAAGCGCTTTTTCGTCAGTTGATGGGGATGCAGGAAGAGTTGACCGATGAAGAGAATAAAGAAGCAGTAAAAGAAACGCCAGAAGAATTCATTCGCAAGGTAAACATAAAAGCGTGGATCTAACAGAAGTGAACGAAAGTCGATCAGCTGTCGCTTGACGTGGTGGACTGTTGCGGAAAGTGAGGGTTACATGTCCGATTATATAGAATTTACCAATGAGTTCGGTCATCGGGTTGAGATATCCCGTGAGGAGTACCAAAAGAAAATCATTCCCTACAATCTCGAGATGTATTGGGATGACAAAGATAAATTGCGCCAGTTTGCCATGGAATTGGTGCGAGACCAGTTTCCGCAGCAAGCAGCCGTGGCGGCAGACAGGCTGATCGAACTGTATGGATCGATCGAATCCGCACTTATCTTCCGGGCTGTTGTACACTTGCAGGCACGCGAGCTTAACGAAGCGAAAGTATTGCTTGAGTCTTGCTTGGAGCGCTTCCCGAAATCGGGAGCGGCACATACCAATCTAGCCAAAATCTATGCGTTCGAAGGCGACCAGCAAAAAGCGTTTGCGACGCTGGAAGAGGGCTTGCATAAGGATCCGAACAATGAAAATGGGTTGGATATGTACATCCAGAGCTTTCAGGCTGCCAATCAGCAAGAGGAGCTGTTGAAGCGCTTGGAACAGCTTGCCCAGCTCGAAGGTGCATGGCGACCGCAATTTTTGTTGGGTCGATTGTACTTGCAGGAAAATTTGTTGAAGTCGATGAAATGGTACAAGGAAGCGATTGAGCGTTGTCCGGAAAAAGAAGCGGTCGTCATTGCCGTTACCGGTGAATTGGGACAAGCAGGATACGTATACCAGCTGATTCAGATTGCTGAACAGTACTGGTCTCCGACATTCCTTTTCCCTTATTCCGGGTTTAATTACGCGAATGCCTTGATCTCAACGGATCAAAAAGAAAAGGCCTTATCCGTATTGCAGGAAATGCAGCCGCATGTGGCCGAGGAGTACCGTCCGCTGGTTGAGCAGTTTTTACAGAGATTCTCCCAGGAAACAACAACTGCACAGACCTCTGGGGAAGCGCAGGAAAAAGAAACAGCCGAAACTGCAAAGAAAACATGGTGGAAGTTCTGGTAAACATGCGAGAAAAGGAGTACGCCCCATACGCGTGCTCCTTTTCTCTATCTATTTAAACTGGTTGGTCAGCTTGCGCTCAAGGATGGCAACTCCTTGATACATCAGGGTGGCTACGACTGCAATAATCGCAACGCTGACCATGACCAGGGTAAAATTGAACACCTGAAAGCCGTAAATGATCAGATAACCTAAGCCTTGCTTGGAGACAAGGAACTCTCCTACGATCACCCCTACCCAGGAAAGGCCCACATTGACCTTCAGGGTAGACACGATCGAGGGAATAGTAGCAGGAAGTATCACCAATGTGAAGATTTGCCACTTGTTTCCGCCAAGCGTGCGTACGACTTTGATATAGTTTTCGTTGACTTCCTTGAAGCTGGTGTAAATCGTGATGGTTGTAATAATCACGGAAATGGCGCAGGCCATGGCGATAATCGATAGCAATCCGGGACCGAGACCGACGATGAGGAGCGGGCCCAGTGCCACTTTTGGCATACTATTGGCGACGACTAGATATGGGTCGAGCACGCGCGAGAGAAAAGGTGACCACCAGATGACAATCGCGACCAAGGTTCCCAGAAGGGTTCCCAGGATAAATCCGATGATCGTTTCGAGTACCGTCATGCCTATGTGCGGAAGTATACTGCCGTCTGACAGCTGCTGCAAAAAGAGTGCCCACACCTTTGAGGGATAGCTGAACAAGAGGACATTGATCACACCGATGCGCGCCAGCCATTCCCATAGCAGGAGAAAGACAACAAACATGATCAGTTGGGTGAGGATCACATAGATCGTGAGCTTTCGTTCGTTGCGGAGGTAGTCTCGGTGAATCCGGTTAATCTCCTCTGGATGCATCGGTTAGTCCCTCCATTTCTTTCCATACCTGATTGAATAAATCGGTGAACCCTTCCTGATTTCGGGCATGAAACGGCAATGGCTGCCGAATCTGTTCAGGTATGATGATTTCTCGGTTGATTCTGCCAGGATTGCGCGCCAGAATAAACAAGCGATCGCCCATTGCAATGGCCTCTGACAGATCATGCGTTACGAGTATCGCCGTTTTTTTATGACGGCGCAGGGTGGCGACGATCAAATCTTCCAGCTTCAATTTCGTTTGATAATCCAATGCCGAGAACGGTTCATCCAACAGCAGGATTTCGGGTTGACAGGCAAGGGTGCGTACGAGTGCCACCCGTTGGCGCATACCGCCCGATAACTGATGCGGATACGATTTGCGAAAGTCCGCCAGTTCCATCTCTTCCAATAAATGAAGGGCATAATCTTCTGTTTCTCTATTGCGAATGCCTTGGATATCCAGGCCAAGAAAGATATTTTCCTCGATGGATCGCCAGTTGAACAGATAATCTTGCTGAAGCATATAACCGACACGCTGTGAAGTTCCAACGACTTCCTGATTTTCGATCAGAACCTTGCCGGCGGTTGGACGTTCCAAGCCAGCGATCAAGGAGAGTATCGTTGTCTTGCCGCAGCCGCTCGGACCGACGAGACAGATGAATTCTCCTTCCTCTACCCGCAAGTCGATACCTTTGATCGCCATAAAGGCGCGAGTGGAGGTCACATAGAGATGTGTTACATTACAAAGTTCGATCTTGGCAGGAGAAGAGGAAAGCTGAGACACGGTCATTACCTCCCTTCGAGTGCTTTTTGGGCAAAGGTGGTGTTAACCAATTTCCGATAATCTGCCCGTTGCTTCAGCTCACCCGCTTCTTCCATGATGTCTTGCAGATTGTTCCATTCTTCTTCATCCA
>DASQNU010000067.1:0-8239 GCA_035644815.1 Bathyarchaeia archaeon
GCGGAATTTTTAACGATACCTAGCTATCGATATCTGTAATCCATAAAAATAAGGGAGGAAGAGAACAATGGGGAAACAGGAAGCGATTTCAAAATTGCAGGAGAGCTGGAAGGCAGATCGATGGAAGGGCATTACGCGCCCATATACCGCAGAAGATGTGGTCAAACTGCGAGGATCGGTGCAGATTGAACATACACTGGCACAGCTGGGAGCTGAGCGTCTATGGCAGCTACTGCATACCGAGCATCACATCAAAGCGCTTGGTGCTTTGACCGGGAATCAAGCTGTACAGCAGGTAAAAGCAGGCCTGAAAGCGATCTATCTCAGTGGTTGGCAGGTAGCCGCGGATGCCAATCTGGCCGGACAGATGTATCCCGATCAGAGCCTTTACCCGGCGAATAGCGTACCGCATGTGGTCAAACGCATCAACCAGGCGCTCCAGCGTGCAGACCAGATTCAAACCTCCGAAGAGACGGGGGATGTTCATTGGTTCGCTCCGATCGTTGCCGATGCAGAAGCTGGTTTTGGCGGACCATTAAATGTGTTTGAGCTGATGAAAAGCATGATCGAGGCGGGGGCAGCGGGCGTTCACTTTGAAGATCAGCTGGCTTCCGAAAAGAAATGCGGCCATATGGGCGGAAAAGTGCTGATCCCTACGCAGGCGGCCGTACGCAACCTAATCGCGGCGCGGTTTGCGGCCGACGTCATGGGTGTGCCGACCATCATCGTGGCACGTACGGATGCCAACGGAGCCTTCCTGATTACAAGCGATATCGATGAACAGGATCAGCCATTCCTGACGGGAGAGCGCACGACTGAAGGCTTTTTCCGACTCAAAGGCGGTCTCGATGCCGCGATTGCCCGCGGATTGGCCTATGCACCGTATGCGGATTTAATCTGGTGCGAGACTTCCGAGCCGAATCTGGAGGAAGCCCGCCGCTTTGCGGAAGCGATCCATGCCAAATACCCTGGAAAGCTGTTAGCCTATAACTGCTCCCCTTCATTCAACTGGAAGAAGAAGCTGGATGAACAAACGATCGCGGACTTCCAGCACAAGCTGGGCGAGATGGGCTATAAATTCCAATTCGTGACCTTGGCTGGATTCCATGCACTCAACTACAGCATGTTTGAGCTGGCACGCGGCTACAAGGATCGGGGCATGGCCGCCTACTCTGAGCTGCAGCAAGCAGAATTCGCCAGCGAACCCTACGGCTACACGGCTACCAGACATCAGCGGGAAGTGGGTACTGGCTATTTCGATGAGGTTGCACAGGTCATTGCGGGCGGCAAGTCCTCCACGACAGCGCTTAGCGGATCGACGGAGGAAGAGCAATTTACTCATCAATAAAACAAGGCATCGCTTATGGCGGCTCTCGAGGGAGAGTCGTCTTTTTGCCTGTCCAGGGGAAAGACCATGCATTTGCAAAAAAGATACAGCGTACATATAATGGAAAGAGTAATCCGATACGTCCCCGTAGCTCAGCAGGATAGAGCAACGGTTTCCTAAACTGTAGGTCGGAGGTTCGAATCCTCTCGGGGACGCCTGAGAAAAACCGCGTGGTTGCGCGGTTTTTTAATTTTGCAATTATAGATTTTTGTCACCTTTTATTCGGGCTAACAAGCCGCTGGTACAAGACAATATAAGTGTCCAATTTCTGACTTAATTCAATGACGGATTGATCGAGGAACCCCTTTTGATTCGCCAGCTGATGCAATTGTAATCGCAGGAGCTCAATTTTCTGTTGAAGTGTTTGTATATTCGTATCCGCCTTTTTCTCTTGTTTCTGGTGCCGTTTTCCAATAACTTTATTGTTTTTCTGAAATTTCCGGTAAAAGACAAGCACTGATTTTTTACTTGAGAGGACCTCTTTTTGTGGCGGATAATGGATCGATTGTTCCTGATTGAGGGTGTCTATCTTCTGTTGGTTGAATGAATCGAATAAAGTTGTCATAGGCTGATCATGACTCCTCTCTTTAATCGATTGGTATCCTATAATGAACAGTATACAAGGCGTTCTAAAAATTTTTAGAAATAGGCAAGTATAGAACGTTTGACAATGTTTTACATCTTCCAACATTTTTAGAAATAAAAAAAGAGCGCTCTTCAAGCGCTCTTGTAGTGGAAACGATGTGATATTCTATAATGTTTGGGGATTACCCTCTAGGATTATCAAGAAGCACCACGTTGTCCGTTTTTGATGATTGGTTTTCATAGGTTCCAGCACTCGGTACGAAAACGAAAGAACATACAAGAACAAATGAAACAGTTGCAAGAATGGCCACATTTTTCATCACCAAAACTCACTCCCTTTATCATCTTTGTTTCATATTATTACATACGTTTCTCAGTTTTCCTAGAACTTCCAAATCGAGAAACCTACCTTTTTCATAGTGAAAGGTATATAAGTCCTCTGTACACGCCATTATCCCTTTCAGATCATTGATTTCTCCAAAAAAATGCATGCCTTGCAAATATGCGTCGATCCCGTCATCAAATCGATTCTGGGATAGAAGGAATGATCCTTTAAATTTGTAATAGGTCCCTAATTCGTAAAAATTGTAGGGATTAACAAAATCAAAGGCAAAATATTGTTCTTCTTGCTCCAATACTTTTTCAATCGCGTCTGTATCGTTCACGGAGAAAAGGGCATCCAATAAGTAATTTACGCGATGCAAGCGGTTGTTTCTCGTGGCTTCTTTTACGCATTCCTTTAGTAAGGGAATGGCTTCAGCATACCGCCCTTTTTTGGAGAGAATAATTGCCTGAAAATATTTAACCCGCTCGGTAATAAAGCCATATCCCAATTCTACATACAAGGAGAGGTGTTCTTCCAAAGCAGTATAATTGCCCAAAAACACATAAGAGTTACAGATAGCCAAGGCCACTCTTTCCTTCGTCTCATTTCGTGTTGTATCTTCGTCATGCCCCCTCTTTCCGAGTTCAATACATGTTTCATATTTCTTCATATCATGTGAATGAAAAGCCATTTGATAGTACAGCGTAATCCTCTCTTCTTGATGCAAGAAGTCCGAGTAATGGAGTGCTTCTATCCCGAGGAGAAATGCTTCTTCCATCCGTTTCAAGTCATTCATCTCAATGAGGAATTGTTGCAACAATCCTTTTGCTAGGAATTTCTGAATTCCATGTTCTCTAGCAAACCGGATGATCACTTTGTATAGAGCCAATTTTATTTTTGTGTCTGCTACTGAGTGAGAAAACGCAAATAAACGTTCCATTAACTCAAGTGTTTCGATGCGGGGAGCGTGAAGGAATCGTACTGCTACTTTTACTACCGTTTGGACGTCAGCAATTTCTACTGCCACTGACAAGAGATCGTGTAACGTTTCAGCACGATTTTCAATTTCGGTATAGAGGTCGACAATTGCAGCAATGGGAATCGTAAGAGGTTTTGCTAGTTGAAGGATTGTTCTTAGCCCTGGTCGTTTTGTGTCTCCGCTTTCGATCATGGAGATTACACCTTTACTTATACCTGAAATTCGTGCCAACTCTGAAATGCTAAGTTCAGCTTGAACCCTGTGTCTTTGAACAAGTTCCCCCATAGTTGAGTAAAGTAATGGCGCTTCATTAACCCCGATTCCCATCACCCCATTTACTTCCTATAATCTGCCATTTATTGGTGTGATTCTATCATTAAAAATACTTTTTTGGAATAATGTTTTTTCATTTATTTATATTTCTTTGCAATTATCGATTTTCTCTTTCAATTGTCCTGACAAGGATTCCATGCGATAGGATTTCGTATATTAAGCATTTTCCTCTAGCTTTTCGAGAATAAGAAGAGGTTGCAGCGCACTCAGCGTGAGGCATATGGGATCTTCCATATGCTTTTCTGTTTTCCATTGTTTAGCAGGTTCCTTTTAAGGGTAGGGGTTAAAAAGTGTGTGACTTTATACACTAGATAGGTAATCATATATTTACAGTTATATTAAAAATAGTGTACATGCTGTCAGCTTAGAAGGGATGATCTGATCTTATGAAATTAACCGTGAGCAAAAAACTACTAGCAGGTTTTTTAACTGTCATATTGATTTTTACGTTCACATTGGGGATTAGCTATGTCGGGATAACCGCGGTTGATACGATCTATACCGATCTCATCAAGGACGAAGCGCAAAAGGTCATAAAAGTTAAGGAAATGCATGCAGCCGTAAAGCAGGAAGTCGTCGGCATGCGAGGGTATTTGATTTTAGATGATGAGACAACCGAGCAGTCCTTTGAAAAAGGTCATGAGGAGTTTTTGAAGCAGCATCAGCAATTATCGCAAATGATTTATAAACCGGAAGCTGTCCAAATGATGAAAGAGCTTCAAGAAATCGAAAGCGAATATTATCAATTTGCCGGGCGAGTGTTTGAATTGAAGCGGCAAAATAAAACCAACGAATATACAACTCTGATCGCGACGCAAGGCGTAAACCTTGTGGAAAAATTTGACCAAAAAGCTGAGGAATTAAGCCGCTTTCAGTCCGATTTGCTCACCCAAGGCTATACCGAAGCTACAGCCGAGGTGAGTTGGACGAAGAAGGCGGTGGTTGCTTTGGTCATTTTCGCAATTCTGGTCGGAATCGCAATCTCCATCTATATCGGTCGCCACATTTCCAGACCTGTAGAAGCAATTGCAGATACTGCGAAAAAAATGGCGGCAGGCGATCTGACCGTTCCGGAAATTACCGTAAAAAACAAAGACGAAGTGGGGGAATTGGCGGCTTCATTTAATGAGATGACAGAAAATCTACGGGATATCATCCGTCAGGTAAGTCTCAATTCCGAACAAGTAGCTGCTTCCGCGGAACAACTGACTGCAAGCGCGGAACAGACAAGCAAAGCAACGGAACAAATTGCCGATACGATACAGGATGTAGCCGTGGCTACCGACAAAGGGGTGGAAAGTGCGAATGAATCCTCTCAGAAAGCCGAAGACATATCAGCAGGCTCCCAACAAATCGCTGTGAACGCCCAGATCGTGACAGCCAAGGCCATGGACGCATCAACCAAGGCTGTAGAAGGTGGAAAGTCTGTGAAAACGGCCGTTGCACAGATGAATTCCATCAGTCATACGGTACATGGTCTATCGGAAGTGGTACATGGATTGGGAGTGCGCTCCACAGAAATCAGCCAGATTGTCGAAGTCATTACCTCGATTGCCGCGCAAACCAATCTTCTCGCGTTAAATGCAGCGATCGAAGCAGCAAGGGCGGGAGACCATGGACGTGGGTTTGCAGTGGTAGCCGATGAAGTACGTAAGCTGGCTGAACAGTCAGCGAGCTCCGCACAGCAAATTTCCCAATTGATCACGATGATCCAAAATGAGACGGATCGCGCGGTGCAATCCATGGAAATGACCACAAAAGAAGTAGGAGCAGGTATCGGGGCGATCAATGTGGCCGGGGAATCATTCACGCAGATTGAAAGCTCCGTAAATGAGGTAACGGAGCAAATCCAGGAAGTGTCTGCCGCAGTTCAACAAATGGCCGCGCATGCGCAGCAGATGGTGCAGTCGATGCAAGTCGTCTCCGAGGTATCGGAAAACGTGGCCTCCGGTACGCAAGAGGTAACGGCAGCAACAGAGGAACAGTTAGCTGCGATGGAAGAAATCACCTCGTCTTCGATTTCTCTGTCAAAAATGGCTTCGGAATTACAGGCTGTGGTAGGAAAGTTCAAAATATAAATAGCGATTATAGCCAGCTTGAAAACCTCGTTACAATAGCTGGGTTTTTTTCTTTTTGTCCCATACATCTCTAGAAGGAGTAAGGAATATTCATAGAATATATATTCCTTATCAACGGTCTGTTAAAGGAGGACAAGCTATGTCTGTATCTGCGCGTTTCAAACGAATTCTTTCCACACTCTCCGTACCAGTCATGCTGACGGTTACCGGAAGCCATGCCGTGTTGGCAGCTGAGGTCAAGCCCATCGAATTTGACTATCTGGCCTTGGGCGATTCATTGGCCGCAGGGGTCACGCCTTATAATCAGATCGATGACGGGTACACGGATTTTTTGGCGGAGAAGATCGAGGAGCTTGGTTTTCTTGGTTTTTATACCAAGCGCTTTGCTGTACCCGGATATACGACGGAGGATGTATTGGATGATATCCAGGACGATGTGGAAAAGGGCGGCGATCATATCCGGGACATGATTGATGAGGCGGAGGTGATCACCCTGGATGCGGGGGCGAATGATCTGCTCAAGCATTTGACCATCAACCAAAGCGGCGTATCGCTTGACCCTGAAAAAGTACCTCTGCTTTTGGAGCAGGTGCAGGACAATACCCGAGAGATTCTGAAAGAAATCAAGATCCAAAACTTTCGGGCCAAGGTATACGTAATGGGGTATTACAACGCTTTTCCATACATCCCCGAGGAACAGCAAAAACAACTGCTTCCTGTACTGGACCAGTTGAACAAGGTCATTGAAAAAGAGGCGAAGCGAGCAGATGCGGCATTTATTCCGACAGCGAAAGCGATCGGCAAAGATTTTCCTACGTACCTGCCCAATCCGCAAAATATTCATCTAAGCGAAGAGGGATATGAAGTCGTGGCGGACGCGTTTTGGAAGGAAATGAAGAAACAATTTTTGTTCCGTCTGACTACGGAGGATCGTTCGGTTGCTTTACAAACCGGTGAGGAACACAGTCTGACGCTTACAGCAATCTTCCCCTCCAAGCAGGAATTTGCGGTTGAAAAACTGGCGCAATGGAGCAGCTCGAACGAAGAGATCGCATCAGTCAAGGATGGGGTTGTGACCGCTCATAAAAATGGTACGGCGACCATCACAGCAAAATATGAAGGCAAACAAATCAAAATCATCGTGAAAGTAATCGACCCTCGCTAAGTAGCGGGGGTTTTCCAATAGCATCATCTAATTAGATATTAATCGAATTAGGCAAGCAAGCTACGATAGAGACACCGTATAACGATTTCGAATCGAGGTGTACAAGGATGGATCGAGTGATTCAACGGTTGGCTTATCCATTTTCACAGGAGCGGGTTTCGAAGCTATGCAGAACCGCTGGCAGCATAAAATTCAATGAGTATATGCTGAAGAGGATCGATAGAATGGTGGTCGCACGCAGTCAGGAATTTACGGAGGAGTACTACCGGGAATATTGGGGGAGCTTCGATCATTTTGATCAGCATGGCTTCGGATATGCGATCATGCATCAAGACAAAATCGTATGTGAATGCACCTCTATTTTTTGTAATCCTGAACAAGCAGAGATGGATATCGTGACGTCAGAGGAATATCGGGGGCAGGGATGGGGGCTGGAATGCGCCCAAGCCTTTATCGAGGTAACGCTCAGGAGAAAAGCGGTACCGCGATGGGATTGCTATGCAGACAATACCGCATCGAGGAAAATGGCGTCTAGACTTGGGTTTGCAGAGTCTATGGAATACACCGTATATGTACGAAAATAAAACGGAAGGGAACCGAATTATGATTTACGCTTGGCTCCCAACACGATAGCAACCACAAATAAAGCAATTCCTGTAAAGTAGCCGATGTTATTCGTCTGCCACTGCATCACTTTTCCGACGGTTTCCAAACCAATCGCGATTGCGGCGACGGCGATCAGCACAAAGATTACCCAGTTTTTCATCATGCTCACTCCTCTAGCGGCTATTGTAACAAAAATAAGAGGGAGTGACAAAGAAGGAGCCGGGTAAGGAAACCCGGCTCTTCTCATTTGGTGTACAGATCCGCAATGGTTGACGCGCAGAAGGAATCTGGCTTGATTTCGGCCTCAAAGTTGTTTGATCGGGCGACGTGGAGCAGATTGGAGATGAATTTCCGGGTAGGACCGTTTCTGCCGATGTCAAAATGCAAGCGGATCGGAACATTAACTTGACGGGACTGTAAAAATTCACGCAGCTCACTGGCAACCCCCAGTGCATAAAATGCCTCCAGATAGATGCGCTGCTGCAACGAAGAGACGCGCCGCTCCTGGAAGGTATGATAAAAAAAGGTGCCGCCTTTCCCGGGACGAACCAAGGAGATGACAATGGCAAACGCAGTGACACTGCGACGGTTTTGTGAATCAGCCCCTACGATGATTTCATAGTGATCCGTACCATGCGAGACGGTTTGTTCCAGATCAGTAAACAGCGCTTCCTTATCTAGCCGCCCTTTTGTCGGACTGTGAAAGCAGGTGAATTCTCCTGATGGCAAGACCTTTGAGCTTAACCCCACTTACATCCCTCCTCATCAAGGTGCAGACGGA
>DASQNU010000068.1:0-3632 GCA_035644815.1 Bathyarchaeia archaeon
CTCTTCCCATATAGGTATTAGGAAGGGGAAGGGGGATGAAAAATGGGGCCGGTCCTGCTTGTCATCAGTTTGTTCTGTATTGCCGTGGGTACCTGGAAGTTAATTGGCATGGTAAAAGAAAGGAAACCTGGCAGCAAGCCATTATGGGCGGCCGTCACGATTGCGGGGATTGTCTTGTTTCTATTGTTAAAATTGTTGACCGAGCTCGACATGATGGCATAAAGGCGTTGGAAGACACCTCTTGGGGTGTCTTTTTGCTTCGTGGCTGCAGGGAGGTGAGCATATTCCAAAACTCCGCTTCATTCTACGCCCCGCTGAGGGTGGAGACTGTCCGCTCCGCAGCAAATCGCAGGGGTCCGCAAAAGTAGTAGCCGCTACGCAGCGCGAGCAGGTTGCGGCCATTTTTCCTGCGATTCACTACTATGCTTGGTCGGGCTCCGCAGGCGCTCCGTTTTGGAACATGCTCACCAGTGTTGCAGAAGCTATTTAAAAAAGATGTGAAGCGTGCATTCAAGCTTTTTCTTTTCATCCGTGCGATATTATGCAACAGCCACGTGAGAAAGGGAAGAGAGGAACGTGGCGGAGTCTTTGTTACACCTGCTGAGGTGGAGCCTCCAAAAACGGTACACGCTTGTCGCGCAATCTCAACGTTTGAATATACTTCCTCGAAACTTTTGCGTGACGTACCGTTTTTGGAAGCGGAACCGGACAGTTGGAACCCCCTTGCGGGTGTGGCAAGAACGCAGCCTCGCCCTCTCTTCCCTTCCCCCACCACCATGTTTGCACAAAGCCTAAAGTTCTTTTGACTGTTTATTCATAACGAAGGGCTTCAATCGGATCAAGCTTGGCTGCCTTGTTGGCTGGATAGAGTCCGAAGAAAATGCCGATCGCGCTGGAAAATCCAAAAGCGAGGAAGACGCTGTCCCAGGCCATAAACGGCGGAAGTCCGGCAAAGTAGGTGACGATGGCTGCAGCCCCGATACCTAGGATGACACCAACGGTCCCCCCGATGAGGCAGACAATTACGGACTCGATTAGAAATTGAATCAAAATATCCTTGCGTTGAGCCCCTAATGCCTTGCGTATTCCGATTTCCCTCGTCCGTTCGGTTACAGAAACAAGCATGATATTCATGACACCGATGCCGCCGACAAAGAGCGAGATCCCAGCAATGACACTGAACACCAAAGTCAATATATCGGTCATTTGATTCAACTGGGACAGCTCTTGCTGCAAGCTGCGCACCATGTAATGATCGGTGTGGTTGTGCTTGCGGTTGAGGTAGTTTTTCGTTTGCTGCATGGCCAATTCAACGGTTTCTTTTGAGCTGGCCTTGCCTAGTAAACTGGATACATAGGGCTCATCCTGAAAGGTCTGATCGAAACGGATGGGAATGTACGCGGTTCCGCTCTGGCTCATGTCAAAGCGAAACTTGTCTTCCTTGACCACACCGATCACCACCACCGAAGTGTTATACATCCGCACCCGCTGACCGACCGGGTTTTGATTTTTGAATAGCGAGGTAGCGGCTTGATCATCCAAGACTACGACTGCACGCTTTTCCAGGTCGTCATCTTTGGTGATAAATCGTCCCTTGACCAGCTTGATGTTGGATTGGATGGCAAGATAGTCCGCCCCGGTTGCCATGATATTCGTCGCTTCCGTTTTTTTCGGGCCTTGGATGTTCGCGCTTCCGTAATTAAGCGGGACCATTTTCTCAATGTAGGGACTGGCCTTGGTCAGGATTTCCGTATCCTCTACCGTCAAATCCTGATTCTTGAACTCTTCCTTTGAATTCCAATCGACCATGACGTTAAAGGAGGTCGCTCCGAATTTCTCGACCTCGTTGACGAGTGCTTGCTGCCCACCCTGCCCCAGCGTATTGACCGCGATGACCGATGTGATCCCGATCACGATCCCCAGCATGGTCAGGCCGGAGCGCATTTTATTGGCCCAGATGCCTTCGATGGCGATGCGGAAGCTCTCCAGCAGATTCATGTGACAAACACCTCTTCCGATGGGCTGGCAATCAGCCGCTCCTGCACCCGCTCGTCGCTGAGGATGTTGCCGTCTTTAAAGGTGATAATGCGTTGGGCGTGCTGGGCGATGTCTGTCTCGTGTGTTACGAGGATAATGGTGACGCCTTGTTCGTGAAGCTCTTGAAAGATTGCCATGATTTCCACACTGGATCGACTGTCCAGATTCCCCGTTGGCTCATCGGCCAACAGAATGGCTGGCTGATTGACGAGGGCTCGGGCAATGGCGACACGCTGTTTTTGGCCGCCTGACAGCTGCGGTGGCTTATGATTGATTCGCTCTGCGAGACCTACACGACGCAGCGCATCCATCGCTCTCTTTTTGCGCTCCTTCCTTCCCCATCCTGCATAGAGCATGGGAAGCTCCACATTTTGCAAAGCGGAGGAGCGGGGAAGCAGGTTAAATGCTTGGAAGACAAAGCCAATTTTGCGATTGCGTACCTCTGCCAGCTTTTTCTCCGGCAGCTGGGTGACTTCGATCCCATCAAGCAGGTAGTTGCCGCCAGTAGGCCGTTCCAGGCAACCGAGCATATTCATGAAGGTCGACTTTCCTGATCCGGAGGGACCCATGATTGCAACGAATTCGCCAGCTTCGACACGCAGGGAGACACCCTTGAGGATGTTCAACTCTGTGCCGCCGGTAACAAATGTTTTCGTCATGCCTTCGATTTGCAGCATGTGCTCCCCTCCCTACATCATCATGGGCATCCCGGCTGGAGCGTTCACCACTGGATCACTCTCCTTCAAATGCTCAGGAGGATTTGTAATGATTTCTTGCCCGGATTGGACACCCTCGATGATTTGCGTGAACAATTCATTTTCGATTCCGATTTTCACTTTCTGCTTTTTGGCCACACCGTTTTCCGCGACCCACACAAAAGGGGTGCCATCAGGCTCCTGTTGGATTGCCTCAATCGGGACTTGCAAGGCATTACTTTCTAAGGATGTTCTCTTATGAACGGGCCTTGTGCCGGTTCTATCGGAACGCTTGGAACACACGAGGCCAGTCAGGCCTCATTTTGCGGGACGCTGCCGTCTTCGCTTCTTCTTCTTCTCCGGACAGTCATCGGTCAGGGTCGCGTGAGGCGGCCGGGATGGCGGATCGGGCCTGTAGCTCAGGTGGTTAGAGCGCACCCCTGATAAGGGTGAGGTCGGACGTTCGAGTCGTCCCAGGCCCACCATTATCGCGTTGCCTTCGGGCACGGGGCCTTAGCTCAGCTGGGAGAGCGGTAGCTTTGCAAGCTTCAGGTCGTCGGTTCGATCCCGACAGGCTCCACCACTTCCCGACCGGTTCGGAGGTCAAAGAGATTCGCGCCCTGCCCTTGGGCGGCGGCGCGGATGTTTGAAATCGTAAAGAGGCGGCATATTCGGCCAGCGGACAACCTAGTTCCGCGAACCAGCCCTGGCCCGCAGCCAGGAGCGCCGGATATGCTTTGGCAAGCAAAACATGTCTTTGCAGCAATGCGAAGACAGGTCTTTCTTGAGGTCGATGGCCGCTGCCGAGCGGGCATCGATCATGAGAGTAATCAAGTGTCGTAAGAGCATCTGGTGGATGCCTTGGCGCTGAGAGGCGATGAAGGACGTGGTACGCTGCGA
>DASQNU010000069.1:0-29676 GCA_035644815.1 Bathyarchaeia archaeon
ATTTTTGTTGCGATGAGTTCTATCCTCGTTCTCGGTGCTGCCCTTGCTGGTTGCGGCGGCGGAAACGCTGGAGATAATGCAAATAGTGGACAAACAGCACCTGCTGAAAGCACAGGACCAAAAGTATTGAAAATGAACCTGCACTCCGAGCCGCCAACAGCTGACCCGGGTCTTGCAGAGGACTCCACTTCTGGTGCCGTAGTACGCGCTACGTTTGATGGTTTGACTCGAAATGTTGACGGTAAATCAAAAGAGTCTATCGCTGAAAAAATTGAGGTTTCCGAAGACCTCATGACTTATACCTTTACCATTCGCGATGCAAAATGGAGCAACGGTGACCCTGTTACCGCTAAAGACTTCGAATTTGCATGGAAACGTGTACTTGATCCTAAAACCGCTTCCAATTATGCATACCAACTGTACTACATCAAAAATGGTGAAAAGTTCAACAAAGGCCAAGCGAAAATGGAAGACGTTGGCGTAAAAGCGCTCGACGACAAAACATTGGAAGTGAAATTGGAAGCGCCAACTCCATTCTTCTTGGAGCTGACTTCTTTCTATACGTACTATCCAGTGAATCAAAAAGTTGTGGAAGCGAATCCAAAATGGGCTGCTGAAGCTGCTACCCACGTAGGTAACGGTCCATTCAAAATGGAAACATGGGAACACAAAAACAAATTGGTTCTCGTGAAGAGCGACTCTTACTGGGATAAAGACACTGTAAAACTGGACAAAATCGATTTCTCCATGGTAGAAGACGAGAACACCGAGCTGTCCATGTTTGAAAACGGTGAAATCGACTGGGCTGGACATCCGCTTTCCGCGCTGCCAACCGATGCGATTCCTGCTTTGAAAGATTCCGGTAAAATGGTAACCCAACCAATCGCGGGTACTTACTTCTACCGTTTCAATACGGAGCAAGCGCCTTTCAACAATGCGAAAATCCGTAAAGCCTTTACCTATGCAATCAACCGTCAAGCGATTATCGACAACGTATTGCAAGCAGGCCAAACACCAGCAATGGGCTATGTACCACAATCCATGTCTGTAAACCCTGATCCATTCTTCAAGGACAATGACGTGGAAGGTGCGAAAAAGCTGCTGGAAGAAGGTATGAAAGAGCTGGGCATCACCAAATTGCCTACCGTTACTCTTTCCTATAACACTTCCGAAGGTCACAAAAAGGTTGCAGAAGCGATCCAAGACCAATGGAAAAAAGCGTTCAACATCGACGTGAAGCTGGAAAACAAAGAGTGGAAAGTATATCTGGATGACGTTCACCAAGGAAAATACCAAATCGCTCGTGCGGGCTGGTTGGGTGACTTCAACGATCCGATCAACTTCCTCGAAATGTTCAAAGACAAAGACGGTGGAAACAACGATACTCGTTGGGAAAATCCGAAATACAAAGAGCTCTTGAACAAGTCCGCGCTTGAAGTGGATCCAGAGAAACGCAAACAAATTCTGGCAGAAGCTGAAGCAATCCTGATGGAAGAAATGCCAATCGCGCCAATCTACTACTACACCGATTCTTGGGTGAAAGCAGATAAAGTGAAAGGTGTATCCGTTGATGGTCTCGGACACGTAGACTTCAAATGGGCTACTGTTGAGTAATCAATAATCGAGTCAGAAAAAAAGGCACCCACGGGTGTCTTTTTTCTTGCGCAATAGGGACATCCGACCAAGCAAGAACGCCGCCTCCATCATAGAGTAAAGAGGGAAGAAGCTTTGTGATTAAAAGGAGGAGTAGGCGTGGATATTAACAAATTGCTTGGTGTAGTGAAATCAGTTCCGAAAGATAAGCTGAAAAGCGACTCCGGTTTGAAAGAAGTCATTCGTGAGTTGGCCAAAAAAAGCGGCAAAAACTTGAGTGATTCCGAACTGAACGGGTATGTCTCCCAGTTCCGCAAAATGCAGCGCACCGAATCGGTAAGCAGCTTGATCGATAAGCTGTCGAAGAAAGGCGTCAGCCAAGGGGACCTCTCTGCTATCAAAAAGAAATTTAAAAAGTAAGCAGCAGGGCGTAGCATTGCATAAGGAGGTGTACCCTTATCAGCAAGAAAACGAAAAGGCGCGTAAACAGGACGAACGAGAGATTTTCCCAATTGATGAACCAAATGAACCAGATGACCGAGACGCAGCGGCTATCGAATGACAAATTCCATCAAGAGATCACCGTGGTCCGTCAAAATATTGATGAAGTAAAAGAAATGTTGCAGCAGTTCAAGGTGGTCTCACGCTCCAAGCGCGAATCGCGCAGGGGTCTCTTTTCCCGTCGCCGCCGCTCGATTCCCGTCGAGGTCGTGCCGGAAACCACTGTAAAATCACCGTTGCGTCTGGATGAATTGCTGCCGCTCCTGCCTCAATTGGGCGGGATGATCCCGCAGCTAAACAATCCGAAGGTAGCAGAGACGCTCAAGATCCTGTCCAATCCGGCAGTTGCGGCCATGATCCAGCAATTCATGGCGAACAGCGGAGGCAAGGCAAAAGCAATGGTTCCTGCGAGACGAAGGGCATAGTCTTGAAGTCCGCACGACAAGCGACGGCTTGGCGTGTGGGCTTCCCTTAAAAATGTTACGATGACGAATTTTGGTTCTAATCACCTACAAACTTTTATAGACATGCTGCGTCTAACTCTATGTCGAAAGCTGGCGGAAAATAGACGCATAAGGAGGGCGTGATGAAAAGAAAGATCTTGTTGATCGGTTTCTTATTGGTTTTGGGGATGTTTGGAGGTGGACAAGCTTTCGCAGCATCAGCAGATGAAGCTGTACAGCTGATGATGGATGGAAAGCTGGTTACACCAGATGTGCCGCCGCTTGTGAAGAATGGGCGGACCTTGGTGCCTGTTCGCGTGATTGCTGAAGGATTGGGTGCAGAGGTGGGCTGGGATCAAGCTACCTCGACGGCGACCATCACACGCGAGGGACAGCGAGTTATTTTGCAGCTAAACAATAAGCAAGCGTACATAAACGGAAAAGCGGTCACGATGGAAACACCACCGCTTACCTACCAGCAGCGGATGCTGTTGCCCTTGCGTTTTGTCGGGGAAGCATTGGGGGCCACAGTCGGATGGGACGATGCCGCGCGCACAGTGATCGTACATCACACGATCACACTGACGGTCAATGGGCAGGATGTTACCTCACAGTTCAAGCCGCTATTGGTGGGAGAACAAGCCTATATCCCGGCAGGAAAACTCGCCGAATACATGGGGGCTCCCAATCAGGCAAACCTTCTGCAGGGAGTCGCCACCAAAACACTGGATGGACAAGCCTATGCTACTATCGACCAGGCAGAAAGCGTACTGGATGCCAGAATTGAATGGGAGCCAGAAGATAATCGAATTGAAGTGAAGCGGGAAACCGAGCTGGAAGAGATTGAAGCGGAAGCCACAACTATTTTTCTTGCAACGTCCAGAGCGATTACTCCGAAGCACTTTACGCTGCAAGGACCGCACCGGATCGTTTTGGATTTACCGCAGACAGTGCTTTCCGATGATTTGGAAGAATCATTAGAAGCCGATGGCCAAGGTACGGTGCGCCTGGATGAGCCCGATGAGGATGAAGAAGGACAGGAAGAGCTGGCTGACGAGCCGTCACTTGAACAAGCAGGAGATGACGAGAATAGCGGCGAAGATCAAGTAAGCATCGATGAAGATCAGACACAAACGGACTCGGCTTTTGAAGAGTCCGAAGACACAGAATCATCACAGGAATCTGCCGAGGAAGACCGTTTGATCAAAACCATCCGTTACTCCCACTACACACAGTCGCCTGACTCTGTGCGGGTCGTCATTGAGCTAAATCAAAAGAGCAAGTATACGGTAGAGCAAAAAGAGGATGGCTTGCAAATCACGCTTGATCCGATCCCACGCAAGACCGGTTACCTGATTGTCGTAGATGCAGGACATGGCGGCAAGGACCAAGGAGCCAAAGGAGTCAGCGGGAATCTGGAGAAAGATTTCAACCTGAATGTAAGCCGGATGCTGGTGGAGAAATTGAAGCAGTACCCTGAGTTTCAGGTCGTAGCAACACGCAGCACGGATGTCTTTTTGGAGCTTGCGGAACGGGTAGAGATCGCGAATGAGCGTGAGGCAGATTTGTTTATCTCCATTCACGCCAACTCATTTAAACCGTCGTCTCGCGGTACCGAAACGTTTTACTATAATAAAAACAGTGAAGCGTTGGCACAGGTGGTTCACCGTCATTTGGTGGCTGCCACTCAATTCCCTGACCGTAAAGTAAAAAATACGGGATTTTATGTGATCAAGCATACGAAAATGCCAGCGGTCTTAACAGAAACCGGATTTCTCTCCAACGCCATCGAAAACCAAAAGCTGAAATCACCTGAGTTTCAGGAAAAGGTCGCCGCTGCGTTGGCGGCAGCAATCAGGGAGTACTATCTTACCGTTCAGTAGAAGATAGAAAAGGGGGCTTGTCGTATGAAACGTATCGTCATCGTACTGTCACTGTTTTTGCTCGCCCTGCTCAGCGCTTGCGGTACAAAGCCGGCAGAACAGGTGAAGCCGACAGAAACGCCTGTAGCGGCCGTAACACCACAGCCACAGCCTACTGATTCAGGAGCAAATGGAGCATCACAGCCCAAACCGCAAACGAACGTGACAAAAGAAAAGATCGCTGTATACTTTACAGATGCTGATCTGACAAAGCTCATCAAAGAAGAGCAGGAGATCAGCTTCAGCGATCAAGTCGACAAATACAAGCAAGCCATTGCTTCGTTGGAAAAACCGAAAAGTGCCGACCATGTACAGCTGTGGCAAGACTTTGGGTATCATTCGGTCACCTTCAGTGAAGGAACAGTGACGATTGATGCCAAGGGAAGCAATGTCTACAACGTAGGAGCATCGGGAGAAGGTCTCGCTCTTGATGCCCTCAAACAGACCTTGTATCAGTTCCCGGAGGTTAAAAAAATCGTCGTGCTGCAGGATGGCCAGCCGATTGAGTCTTTGATGGGTCATATGAGCTTGGAAGAGGCATTGGCGAAATAGTAAATGATGAATAAAACGCTCCGATCCTTGTGGTCGGGGCGTTTTTGCATGTATTAGTGTAAAGGGGCTGCGATGGGGAGAGCAAGTTTGCTATTTAAAAAAATTTAAAGGAAGCATACTGTCGGTGTTCTTTTCGTCTTTGATTGGTTTGACTTTATGGAACAGCAACGTGAGGAAGGGAAGAGAGGGACGGGCGGAGTCTTTGGTCACACCTTCTTAGGTGGAGTTGCAAAAAACGGTACACGCTTGTTGCGCAACCCCATCGGTTGAATATGCTTCTTCGAAATTTTTGCGCAACGTACCGTTTTTGGCAGCGGAACCGGACAGTCAACACTCCCTTGCGGGTGTGGCAAGAACGTAGCACCGCCCTCTCTTCCCTTCACCCACCACGATGTTGCATAACCCCTCCCAATAAAAAGGCTCCGCCATAGACTTAGCGGAGCCACGTTTTTTAAACGATTTCTTTACGCTGTCTCCACGCGTCCTTTGCTTCCGTCTGCTAGAGTAAAAGGGAGTGCGAAAAGGGGGAAACGATGATGGACATTCAAATTACACTGGCAAGCCGCGAAGATTTTAGCGAGATGATTTTGCTGGCAGGGGCAACCTTACCTGATCGAATGAATGTACACGAGCTGAAAAAATACTTTGAGCTATTCCCCCAGCTGCTTTTCAAGGCGACGGATCAGGGGCGCTTGATTGGCTTCGCCTGCGCAGGTGTTGATATGTTTCAAAAAACAGGCTGGCTGCTTTTTAGCAATGTGGCGGCAAGCTACCAAGGAAAAGGCATAGGAAAACGCTTGATTGCGGCACGGATCCACGCGCTGAGGCAAATCCCTACGATTCAATGCATACGAGTAACAGTAAGCGACACAAACACCGCCTCGATCAAGGCGTTACAAGCTCACGGACTGCGTTTTTCCCATCAAGAGTTGGATTACTATGGACCAGGCAAGCATCGAGATATCATGGAGCTGCCAATCCTGCCTGCGCTTTCCGATCAAGCCAATCTGGTGCTGTTTCAGGAGATGCCAGAAGCAAGATAAGAGATCGTATCCCCTTTAAGCAGATAGTAAAGAGAAATTATCTTGCTGCTGACTTGAAGGGGATTTTTCTTATGGGCTTTTACATCCGTGCCAGATAATCATCCAACTGGTCAAAGGTTCCGCCAAACCCTTGCTGATCGATTACTTCGAGTTGCTCAAGGCAGCGGCGGCATTCAATACTTCCTCAAGACGATCGAGAGTCGATTTTGCTCCTTCGATGGCCCCGTACTGGTCGACGGCTTTCTTCAATTCCTCGGTGGATATGAACAGCATCTGCATGGTGATCTCTGTCTTTGCACCTTGCTCAGTAAAGGTCACGGTCGTACGAAATTGTTCTTCTTCCCCATCCCCGTGGGCGTATACAAGTCGTTCGGGTCGGACAACCTCGTGATAGATGATCTGATTGTCATAATCCACGCCATCAGGCCCGTGCATGACGTAGCGCCATACGCCACCTGGTTTCACGTCGATTTCTTGAACCGTGATCGTAAAGCCCTTCGGCCCCCACCAGTGGGGCAGGTGATTCGGATCGGTCCACGCTTGAAAAACCAGCTCACGACTCGCGGCAAAACTACGAGTGACGGTAAGCTCCCGGTCTTTTACCGAGGTAATGGTGTCGCTGGATGAATGGATTTCTTGCATGAGATAGTTCCTCCTCATAGTTTTGATTCGTACAGCTCGGCAACACTACTGCTTGTCGTTGCGATTCACGTCCTTTCCTTGTAGTTGCCGCAAATATTCGTCCAAACGGTCGAATCTCTCTTCCCAGATATGACGATACGATTCAACCCAATCGTCCAGTTCTCTGAATGGCTCTGGTCGAAGCTTGTAGATCCGGCGATTAGCCGCTGCCTGTACCTCAACGACCCCGGCATCCGTAAGTACTTTTAAGTGCTTGGAAGCTTGCGGTTGGTTTAAGCCGAGTTGATGGGCAATTTCTCCGACCGATAGAGGGCCATCACGCAGAAGTTCAACAATGCGCAATCGGTTTGGTTCGGAAAGTGCGTTCCATATTGTGTTCATGATCATAATATATCTCCAAGGGAATATTCCTGTCAAGGAATATATAAAAGTTCTCCACTTGAATTTTTTCTTCGCTTGTCCGTAGAGTATGGAAAGCGGAGTGTTTTTTGTGCACACTATCGCTTTGTTTCTGTCGTTGGGAACACCCACGCTCTTGTTCTGTGCTATGATAGACAAAAATGAAATATTATTTCAGCAAAATCAAGCTCTATCGTGAAAGAGCGGGAGGAAACCATGAAGTCATTCGCCATACTAGAGAAGATAGAAAACCACATGGAGCATTTCACGCAAGCGGAGAAAAAAGTGGCGGCGTATATCATGAAACATGCGGAGCTGGTCCCCAACATGACGACCAAAGATGTTTCTAAGCACGCCGGCGCGAGTGAAGCCAGCGTTGTTCGCTTTTGTAAAACAATCGGTGTATCTAGTTTTAAAGCGTTCAAGATTGCACTGGTTCG
Organism: Bathyarchaeia archaeon; assembly: GCA_035644815.1. GTDB lineage: Bacteria > Bacillota > Bacilli > Brevibacillales > Brevibacillaceae > Brevibacillus_F. The sequence goes on from DASQNU010000069.1 coordinate 7,536, forward strand.
CGAGTTGACACGTACAGATTCTAATATCAGTGATTTTTCCGTGATCCAGACACAGGATGCGCCGTATGATTTGTTTCAGAAGGTGCTGTACCATAACAAAACAGCTATCGAGGAATTGACCACCACGCTGGAGAAAAAAGAACTGGAACGGGCGATAGAAGCGATCTTGGCGACCAAAAACATTATTTTCTACGGGGTGGGAGGGTCGTCCGCCGTATCGCTCGATGCCAGCCATAAGTTTCGAAAGATTGGCTATCATTCCGATAATACAAGCGATTTCCACATGATGCTGCCGATTCTCTCCAACCTGACAAAGGGAGATGTGCTGGTAGCCATCTCGACCAGCGGCAGCACACGTGAAGTATTGGACGTGGTGCGCTTTGCCAAGAAAAAAGAGATCACGATCGTCGCCATTACCAGTCTCATGAAGTCGCCGCTCTACAAGGAAGCGGATATCCGTCTGTGCACACCGAATATCGAACCAGACTTCCGGATCGGCAGCATTGCATCAAGGATCATGCAGCTGACCATCATAGACACGTTGTTTGTGAGCATTTTCAACCGGATTGGCGGATCGGTCATCGATAAATTTAATGAAGTGCGCGAAGAGATCGTGCAATCGCGCAGATGAGGCTTGCTTGTATCGGCAAGCAAGTTTTTTGGTCTAAACTGAAATTTTGATTCATATATTTAGATAATTACGTTGATTTATTATTTCATGGTGGTACAATGAAAGCGTAAACAAAGTGAGGTAGAGGGTGAATGCATGCTGGATAAACTAGTCACCGAAACCCGGAATGAACGAACGATGAATCTGGATGACATGTCGATTATGGAAGTCCTGCAAGTGATGAATGAGGAAGACAGCAAGGTTCCGCAGGCGATCAAGAGCCAGCTTCCCAAAATCGAACAAGCCATCAAGTTGGTCATTCAGTCATTCAGGAAAGGGGGGCGGCTCATTTACGTAGGGGCTGGCACGAGCGGACGCCTGGGCATCCTCGATGCAGTGGAGTGCCAACCTACCTTTGGCACTGATTTTGATATGGTGCGCGGCTTGATTGCGGGAGGTACCGAAGCCTTTACCACAGCGGTGGAGGGAGCGGAGGATGATCTGACACAGGGAGCGAAGGATCTGGAAGAGATTCAGCTGTCTCCGCTAGATACGGTCATTGGCATCGCGGCTAGCGGACGTACGCCATATGTCATCGGAGCGCTGCAGCACGCCAAGCAGATCGGAGCAAGTACAGCGAGCCTGGCTTGCAATCAGGATGCCGAGATCAGCAAATACGCGGATGTGTCCATTGAGGTGGTCCCCGGACCAGAGATCTTGACTGGTTCTACACGGTTGAAGGCAGGGACTGCGCAAAAGCTGGTACTCAATATGATTTCTACCTGTTCCATGATCGGAATCGGCAAGGTATACAAAAATTTAATGGTCGATGTGCAGCCGACCAATCAAAAGCTGGTAGAGCGATCCAAGCTGATCATCATGCAGGCAACCGATGCCAGCTATGAAGTGGCCGCGCAGGTCTATGGGCAAGCAAACGGCAATGTGAAAGCAGCGATTGTAATGGTGCTGACCCAATGCACGTATAAAGAAGCGTTGGAACGTTTGGAAAAGGCAGATGGTTTTGTCGGCAAAGCGATATAAGGGTTCACACTTTTTATGGATAAAGGGGGATAAAAAATGAAAGTTCTGTTTGTCTGTTCCGCAGGGATGTCGAGTGCCATCGTGGTGAATGCGCTGAAAAAAGAGGCGGAGAAGCAAGGGGTTCAGCTGGAAGTGAAAGCGGTCAGCACACAGGAATTTGGAGAGGAGGTGAAGCAGGGCTGGGATGTCGCCATGGTCGCCCCGCAAGTCAGACACCGTTTTGATCAGTTGAAGCAGGAAGCGGATGCCGCACAGGTTCCGTGCGAGCTGATTCCGCCGCAAGCGTACACGCCATTGGGCGGTCCGATGCTCTATAAAAAAGTGAATGAACTGGCAAAGAAATCGTAAATCTTTTGAAGGGAATCAGGGGGGATTTGCATGGACAAGGTAGTCAATTTTTTGGATCAGCATTTTTCCGGACCAGTTGCCAGGCTGGCGGAGCAGCGTCACTTGCGAGCGATCCGTGACGGTGTCATCTCAGCCTTGCCTTTCATCATCATCGGCAGCTTCTTTCTCATCATTGCGTTTCCGCCTGTGCCACAAGATTCAGCCATCGCGCTGTGGGCAAAAGCACATGTTGCCGATATTTTGATTCCGTATCGGCTCACGATGTTTATCATGTCGCTCTACATTGCGTTCGGGATTGGTCACAATCTGGCCAAAAGCTACAATCTCGATACGTTGGCAGGGGCGCAAATCGCGATCTGTGCGTATTTGCTGACCATTATGCCAAAAGTCATGGACGGCGTTGGCTTTGTTCTGCCGATGAGCAACCTGGGCGGTCATGGACTGTTCGTAGCGATGCTTTCCTCGATCTTTGCGGTAGAAGTCTTGCGGATTTGCAAGCAGAATAAATTTACCATCAAAATGCCTGATCAGGTACCGCCATCTTTGATTCGTTCTTTTGAAGCACTTATTCCCATCGGTATCGTTATTATCATCATGAGTCTGCTCACGGTTGTCTTGGGTCTTGATCTGCATGCTTTGGTGGATAAGGCGGTTGGGCCGCTTGTATCTGCAGGAGACAGCTTGCCGGGCATCTTGATCCCGATTTTCCTGATTACCTTCTTCTGGTCGTTCGGGATTCACGGCGTATCGATCGTAGGAACCATCGCCCGTCCGCTGTGGGAAGTGTACCTCGCAAAAAATGCGGAAGCGGTTGCTGCAGGACAGCCCATCCCGCACGTAGCTCCTGAGACGTTTTTCCAATGGTTTGTGTGGATCGGTGGTTCTGGTGCTACGTTGGGTCTGGTGCTGTGCATGCTCTTCTTCGCGAAAACCAAGTATACCAAGACTTTGGGCCGAACTGTTTTGGCTCCTGGAATCTTCAATATTAATGAACCGGTCATTTTCGGGATGCCGGTGGTATTGAACCCTACCTTGATCATCCCGTTTGTCATCGTGCCGCTGATCAATGCGACCGTTGCCTACTTCGCAACCGTCCTTGGCTTGGTGAATCCAACCTACATCATGCCGCCGTGGACCTTGCCGGCACCAATTGGGGCTTATCTGGCGACTGGCGGCGACTGGCGAGCAATCGTGCTCGTGCTGATCAATATCACGATCTCCTTTGTGATATACCTGCCATTCTTCAAAATGTACGAGAAAAAGTTGATGGAACAAGAGAAAGAAGCGGCAGACGAAGGAGTTACTGCATAACGTAACGAACGTGTAAGCCAAATATGCATGCTGGAGGGGTATCGATGGAAGAGAGCAAATTCATCCGCTTTCGCTTTAAGAGCGCCTTGTTTTTTCTAACGTTTGCGGTGGTGTGCAATCTACTCTGTACCCCTCTTTTGCTTGCGCTGGGATTATCCAAGCAGCTGGCGATGTTCCTCACCAATAGCATTGCCGGGAGCATCGGCGTTGCCATCGTGGTCCTGGTGCTGGAAGGCAGGTACAAGGGGAGGCTGCATGCCTTTCGTTTCTGTCTGGGGACAGCCGTGATCGTATTTGCATCTTGCTACTATTTGGTATACCTGGGCTAGGGGGGAGAACTCATGCAAAAAGAGGGAGTAAAGATCGTCACGATCGGCGGCGGATCCAGCTATACACCTGAGCTGGTGGAGGGGTTTATCAGGCGCTATGAGGAATTGCCGGTCCGTGAATTGTGGCTCACAGATATTCCTGAAGGTCAAGAAAAGCTGGAGATCGTAGGCAATCTGGCGAAGCGAATGGTGAAAAAAGCCGGGGTACCGATGGAGATTCATCTGACGCTGGAGCGAAAAGAAGCATTGCCAGACGCTGATTTTGTCACTACCCAGATGCGTGTCGGACGATTGGAAGCACGTATCAAGGATGAACGAATACCGCTCTCGCACGGCATCATCGGTCAGGAGACGAATGGGGCGGGCGGACTGTTCAAAGGCTTGCGAACCATTCCGGTGCTGCTGGCCATCACAGAAGAAATGCAACAGCTTTGTCCCGATGCCTGGTTGATCAATTTCACCAATCCTGCAGGCATGGTGACAGAGGCGTTGTTGCGCTACGGGAAGCATCCCAGGGTGTTGGGCATCTGCAATGTCCCGATCACGACCAAGATGACGATCGCAGCCATGCTGGGAGTTGAGGTGGAACGTCTGCACATTGATTTTGCCGGCCTGAATCATCTGGTGTACGGGCTGCGTGTCACCGTGGACGGCGAAGAGGTGACTGGACAAGTATTGGAGCTGTTGGCTGACCCGGAAAAGCAGCTGTCGATGCGCAACATTGCCCCGATGCCATGGGAGCCTGCCTTTTTGAATGCATTGGGTGTTATCCCGTGTCCGTACCACCGTTATTACTACAAAACCGAGCAAATTTTAGCGGAAGAGTTAAAACAGTTTGCAGCAGGAACCACGCGTGCTGAGGTGGTGAAAAAGCTGGAGGATGACTTGTTCGCTCTGTATCAGGATGAACACCTGGAAACAAAGCCGGACATTTTGGCGAAACGGGGAGGAGCCTACTACAGCGATGCAGCCTGCAGCTTGATCTCTTCGCTTTACAATGATAAGCGCGATATCCATACCTTGAATGTGCGCAATAATGGCACGATTGAAGGAATACCGGACGAATCAGCGGTAGAAGTGAATTGTATCGTGACCAAGGAAGGGCCCAAGCCGATACCGGTCGGAGCACTTCCAGCGGCAGTAAACGGCTTGGTGCAGCAAATCAAGTCCTTCGAGCGGGTAGCCGCGGAAGCTGCCGTCACAGGCTCTTATGATAAGGCATTGCTTGCGATGACGATCAATCCGCTGGTGCCAAGCGACTCCCTTGCGAAGATCGTACTGGATGAGATGCTGGTGGCACATCAAGAATTTCTGCCGCAGTTTGGCAAACACCTACAAGAAATGATGGGATGAAGATGAGATACATCATCGGATTAATGTCGGGGACTTCGTTGGATGGGATCGATGCAGCCCTTACACGGATCGAGGGCTGCGGGATGGAAACCAAGGTGGAGCTGATCGATTTTCTTACCATACCGTTTTCCGCGGAGATCAAGCAGGAGATCATGGCGGGAACTTCGCTGGAGCTGTCTAATGTGCAGCTCCTATGCAGCTTGAATGTGAAGCTGGGTGAGCTGTTTGCGGATGCAGTGGAGGCCATTTGCCAGAAAAACAACCTTCCGTATTCGCAGCTGACGGCAATTGGCTCCCATGGACAAACCATGTACCATCAGCCGGTGCAGGAAGGCAAATACGTCCCGTCCACCCTGCAAATCGGGGAACCCGCCGTCATCGCCTACCGGACGAATACACTGGTAGTTTCTAATTTCCGTACGATGGATATGGCGGCGGGCGGTCAGGGAGCGCCGCTTGTGCCGTACACCGAACTGATTTTGTATCGCGATGAGCACAAATCACGACTGCTGCAAAATATCGGCGGCATCGGCAATGTGACCGTCATCCCCAAAGGGGCGAAGGGCGAGGACGTATACGCTTTTGATACGGGACCGGGCAATATGATCATCGACGAGCTGTGCAGGATGCTCTTTGACCAGCCGTATGACAAAAACGGCGATCTTGCCGCACTGGGAAAGGTGGATAAAGCACTGCTTGCTTCTTGCATGCGGCTCCCGTTTCTCGCGCAGTCACCGCCGAAATCAACAGGCCGGGAACTGTTCGGCAAACCATTTGTGGAGCGTCTGGCACGCGAAAATGCCCACCTATCGAAGCATGATCTGTTAGCGACCATGACCATGTTCACCGCAGCTTCGGTCGCGGACAGCTACAAGCAGTTTGTGTTTCCGCGTTTGCACATTGATGAGGTGATCATCGGTGGAGGCGGCAGCTATAACCTGACGCTGCTGCGCATGCTGCGCGAGCTGTTGGACAAGGATTGCCGCGTACTGACCCAGGAAGATCTCGGATTTTCCTCCGAAGCAAAGGAGGCGGTCGCTTTTGCCATCCTGGCCAATGAAACTCTGAATCGCCAGCCGGGGAATTTACCGACGGCCACTGGAGCAAGAGAACCCGTGATCCTTGGGAATCTCACCTTGCCGCCAAAAACCATACGCGAAAGTGAAGCGAGAGAGGGAGGGAATGAAGATGGAACATTTAAAAAAGGATGAGGAATCCATTTTCAATATCATTGTACACAGCGGAAATGCGCGCGGATACGCGTTTGAAGCGATGACGGCTGCGGAGCAGTACGACTTTGCCAAAGCAGATGAGTTGATGCGCCAGTCAAATGAAGAGCTGCGTCTGGCCCATGAAACCCAAACGACGTTGATCCAGGCGGAGCTGAATGGAGAAGGCCCGGAAAAATCATTGCTGATGATTCATGCCCAAGACCATTTGATGACCGCGATGAGTGAGCAGAAGCTGATCGAGCATATGATCCGGATCGTCAAAAAGATAAAGGATGAGTGCCAATCATGAACCGTCTAGGTATTTCCATCTACCCGGAACATTCGACGCCTGAACAGGATCAGGCTTATATTGCACTCGCTCATAAGCATGGCTATACTCGCATCTTTACATGCCTGCTTTCGGTAGAGGGTGACCAGGAAGCGATCATGAAAGGGTTTAAAGATACAATTTCCTTTGCCAATGAGTTGGGCATGGAGGTCATTGTTGACATTGCCCCGCGTGTCTTTGGTGCATTAGGCATCTCCTATCAGGATCTCTCCTTCTTCCACCAGCTTGGCGCGTACGGCATACGTCTTGATTTAGGCTTTACTGGCAACGAAGAGTCGATCATGACACACAATCCGTACGGGCTAAAAATCGAGCTGAACATGAGCAGCGGGACCAAATATATCGACAACATCATGACCTACCAGCCGAACCGCGACAATTTGATCGGCTCGCATAATTTTTACCCGCACCGCTATTCAGGTCTGTCGTTGAAGCACTTCCTCAGTTGCAGCGAGCAGTTCAAGCAATACGGCATCCGTACGTCTGCCTTTGTCAATGCGCAGTCGGCTACTTATGGTCCTTGGCCGATCATGGAGGGCTTGTGCAGTCTGGAGATGCATCGGACACTGCCGATCGACGTGCAGGCCAAGCATCTGTTTGCCACCGGACTGATTGATGATGTGATCATCGCCAATGCCTATGCATCAGAGGAAGAACTGCAGCTTCTGCAGCAAGTGAAGCCGGGGATGCTGACGTTCAAGGTCGATCTCCATGAGACGATCACCGATTTGGAGCGGAAAATCGTGCTTGAGGAGCTTCACTTTTACCGCGGCGATGTGTCTGATTATCTAATCCGCTCGACGCAATCCAGGGTGAAATACAAAGCGGAGGAATTTCAGCCAACGTATACGCCGCCGATCCGTCGTGGCGATATCCTGATCGAAAATGAGCTGTACGGTCAATACAAAGGCGAGCTGCAGATCGCGCTGCAGGACATGGAGAACTCCGGCAAGACGAATGTGGTTGGACGCATCGCGGAGGAGGAGATTTTCCTCTTGGATTACCTGCAGCCATGGAGCAAATTTGCCTTCTCAGCATCCGCCAAGTAGGAGGCTTGCTATGGAGTACATAATTGGTGTCGATGGCGGCGGGACGAAGACGGAAGCGATCGCCTACAGCATGCAGGGGGAAGAAATAAGCCGCGCTACCAGCGGCTTCGCCAATGTTCTGGTTGACGCACCGAAAGCGATCGGGCACATCATCGAGTCGGTTCATGCATGCATCGCGGCTGCTCCGGCAGGCGGTACGTGCAGGTTTTTGGGTCTGGGACTTGCGGGAATCGACAGCGGACAGCATCGTGATCTCCTGGAGCAAGCATTGCGGGAAAGCTTTTCATTCCCGTACCAGATCGTCAATGATGCCCGGCTTGCTCATGCCGCAGCTCTGCAAGGAAGAGACGGCATCATAACCATCGCCGGGACGGGATCAGTTGCGCTTGGCATCCAAGCGGGAGTTAGCATGATGACCGGAGCGTGGGGACATCTGCTGGGAGATGAGGGGAGCGGGTACTGGATCGTCATGGAAGCATTTAGGCAGATGATCCGTGAAGAGGAGCTCGACCTTCCGCTGGGGCCATTGAGCAGGGCGCTTCTGGAGCAATTGGGGATGCAAGCTGTACATGAGATCAAGCGATTCGTCTATGGCTCAACCAAAGGAGAAATTGCCACACTGGTACCGACGGCGGTAGAGACGGCCGAGCAGGGGGATTCTTTTTCCGTTGAGCTGCTGCGCTCAGCTGGGGTACAGCTAGCGGAGATGACCGTTCGCTTGCACCGCAAGCAAGGATTTGCGGAACATGTCCCGATAGCGCTCAAGGGAAGCATCCTGTGCAAGATTCCGCTTGTTCAGGAGACGTTTCTGGAGACGGTGAGCAAAGCTATACCTGCTGCACAGTTTGTCATGGAAGAGGACTCTCCTGCAAAAGGGGCCTACTATTTGGCTTTGCAGCAAACTTCGTAATAGGCAATGCAAGGGATGCCATACACGGCATCCCTTTTAATCGTGCCAAGCTGGCTGGTTTGCGTTCCCAACAAACTGCTTTTTTCGTGAACGGGTAGTAAGGCATCCACAGGCATTTTCCCATATCCGTTTTGGCATCCCGTTTGACAACTGTTTTCATTCGTTTTACTGTATGAATGATCGATAGATTGGAACATAAATAGCGGACAAGCACTCGGAGGGTAGAAACAACTCCGATCAAGGGAAGCGCTGCGTATCTATCATATTCTAGGGATTGGAGCAATTCGATTATGTATCGAAATTTAGAAGAATGTATCGTTGACTTGGAAAAGCACGGACATTTGATCCGGATCAAAGAAGAAGTGGATCCTTATCTTGAGATGGCAGCGATTCACTTAAAAGTGTACGAGGCAGGCGGTCCTGCTTTGTTGTTTGAACATGTCAAAGGTTCAAAGTTTCGGGCGGTCTCCAATCTTTTCGGTACCGTAGAGCGCAGCAAGTTTATTTTCCGTCACACGTGGGAGGCTGCGCAGAACATCATTGCGTTGCGTAATGATCCGATGAAAGCATTAAAAAATCCGTTCAAACATATCCAAAGCGGTCTTGCTGCGTGGAAAGCACTTCCCCTGAAAAAATCGGGAAGCACTCCGGTGAGCGCTCAGGAAATCAACATATCTGATCTTCCTCTCATTCAAAGCTGGCCGATGGATGGGGGCGCATTTGTCACGCTGCCGCAAGTGTATACGGAAGATCCGGACAAGCCGGGTATCATGAATTCCAATCTGGGTATGTATCGTATCCAGCTCACCGGCAATGAATATGAGTTGAATAAAGAGATTGGCCTGCATTACCAGATTCACCGCGGCATCGGGGTGCATCATACCAAAGCGAGCAAACAAGGAGTTCCTTTGAAAGTCAGTTGTTTTATTGGCGGACCTCCGGCGCATACATTGTCGGCCGTCATGCCTTTGCCTGAAGGAATGAGCGAGCTTACTTTTGCGGGTCTTCTTGCTGGACGCCGCTTTCACTATAGCTATATCGATGGCTTCTGCATTAGCAATGACGCTGATTTTGTCATTACGGGAGAGGTTCATCCCGGTGAAACCAAACCAGAAGGGCCATTTGGCGATCATCTAGGCTATTACAGCCTGACTCATCCTTTTCCCTATATGAAAGTAAAAAAAGTGTACGCCAAGCCCAATGCGATCTGGCCGTTTACCGTAGTGGGCCGTCCACCGCAAGAGGATACGTCTTTTGGCCAGCTCATTCATGAATTGACCGGCGATGCGGTTGCAAAAGAAATTCCAGGCGTAAAAGAAGTCCATGCAGTCGATGCGGCAGGTGTGCATCCATTGCTTTTTGCCATTGGCAGTGAACGCTATACCCCTTATTTGCCGGTCAAACAGCCAGCCGAGCTGCTCACCATCGCCAATCGGATTTTGGGAACTGGTCAGCTCAGCCTGGCGAAGTACCTGTTTATTACCGCAGAAGATCAACGGCCGTTGGATACGCATGACGAAGTGGATTTTCTCACGTATATGCTGGAACGCATCGATCTGCATCGGGATATTCACTTTCAAACGAATACGACCATTGATACCTTGGATTATTCCGGTACGGGATTAAATACGGGCAGTAAAGTAGTCTTTGCTGCATATGGCGATCCTTTGCGAGAGCTGTGCAAAGAGGTGCCAGATGCACTGAAAGAATTGCGGTCGTTTGAAAATGCGCGGCTGGTAATGCCAGGGGTCGTAGCGATTCAAGGTCCTGCGTTTACCGATTACCCAAAAGCGCAGCAGGAGCTGCAGGATATTATTGATGCGATTCAAGCAAGGGGACCGATTCCTTCATGTCCACTCATTGTGTTATGTGACGACAGCACCTTTTTAAGCGCTACCCTCAATAATTTTCTGTGGGCAACCTTCACCCGGAGCAATCCTTCTCATGATATTTATGGCGTGAACAGTTATTATGAGAACAAGCACTGGGGATGTGATAACCTGATTATTGATGCGCGCAGTAAACCGCATCAAGCGCCGCCATTACTACCTGATCCTGCGGTGGAGAAAAGAATCGAGCGGCTGTTTGTCAAAGGGGCGAGTTTGAGCGGAGTCTTGTAAAGGGTAAATGTACGGGGGAATGTCCCATGAAGTCCGCCAAAAGAAACAACCTTACCCCGGTAGAATACCGAAATAAGGTTGACGAAACCGTTCATATACAAACGTGTCTATTTGATGAGGCTACGTTCGCAGTCAGATTTTCTACTGCGGGGTAGCCTCTTTTGTGTTTGCAACACATAGTAGTTTTCATACCTATACGACCCGGAATCGGTTGCTCAACTCATCCAGACGAGACGAAAGCAAAATCAACTGATCGGCGAGCTCCTTCGACTTTTCAATGGAGGCCAGCTGCTTGCCCGCAGCCATCATCATATGATCCGTGGAGCTGAGCGTTTCTTGGGAGACGGCTGTAAATGTATCGATCGTACGGTCCACCTCGAGCAGCCAGGACGAGATGGAGGTGAGCCCTTCCGTCAGGCTATCCATCGCCGTATTGGTCTCGACGATCGAGTGGTGAAGCTTCCGGAAAGCGAGCTCCGTTTTCCCGATGCGATTGCCGCTTTCGGACAGATGCCGGGTCGCATGCTGGGCAGCCCCGGAAGCTTCCGCGGTTTCCTGCTGAATTTCCCCGATCAAGCGGGCAATATGTACCGTTGCCTGCTCCGACTCGCTGGCCAGCTTCCCTACTTCCCCGGCCACGACGGCAAATCCCCGTCCCGCTTCCCCGGCTCTTGCCGCTTCAATCGAGGCATTCAATGCAAGCAGCTTGGTTTGCTTCGCGATTGTTTTAATCAAATCGACCACTTGGCCGATGGAAGCAGAGTGCTCACGTAGGTTATTCATTCTACTGTCCAGCTGATAGAGGATGGCAGAAAACTCATGCATGGCTGTAGTGACGCCATCCATTTGCTGTCGTCCCTCATCGGCCGTGCTCCGCATATTCTCGCTGGCCTCGAAAATAGAAGAAATGCGAGAGAGGAGCAAATCGATCGAGTCTTTCATTTGCTGGAAAGCTTGGTTGGCCGTTTCTGTGGAAGCGGCGGTTTGTTCCACGCCGTAATTCACCACATGCAGGCGGGTGATCAGCTCATCGGCGATCATGCGAGCTTCTCCCGCCGATCCTTGCATGTCTGCCCCGCCCCGATGCAGCTCGCTGATCATCTGCTTGATTTCCTTAATCATCTGGGACATTTGCTCCATCATGAAATTAAAACTGCGTGCGATCCAGCGCAGCTCGGGACCTTCCGTCTCCAGCTCGGTGCGCTCGGTCAAGTTCCCTTCACTGACTTTTTTCATGACCTCGGTCAAGGTGCGGAAAGGAGAGGTGATGGTGCGGACGATATACCAACCGAAGCCCAGTGAGAGCAGCAGACTGAGGATGACTCCCGTAATGATCATATTGGCCGTCGAAGTCAGCGGTGCCAGGTAGAGCTCGTCCGGAATCGACATGACGTATATATAGCGAGCCTCAGCGGAATAAGCGAAGGCGAGCGTATAATCCGCGTCCGCTGCATGTACATGCCATACTCCATTCTGCTTTTGCGTGATTTGTGCAGCTAATTCTGCCGGGAAAGGAATCTGGCTTTTCGTTACTTTATCAATAGGAAGAAAGGCATTGCCCGCCACAATGAATTGGTTAATCGCCAACCCTTTTTGGGCCATTCGCGCTTCCTGCTGGCGCAATTCATAGACAAGCCGCTTGGAAAATTGCTTTTCATTCGAAGCAAACGCATATTGCAGCAGCGTAATCTTTTCGGTCACGCTTTTCGTTTCCGCCTCCAGACGCGCTTCTACGAGGTTGATGACGGTGTCTTTGGCTTGCGCGTAAAAAAACCATCCGATGGTACTGATCGAAAGAAACAGGATGAGGACAAATGGAACGGTAATCTTCACGGGCAAGTGTGCGCGTTGGTGCAATCGTCGAAAAAAGGTGGGCAGTAGATGGATACGCATAAGTTCCTCCTTTATGATTCTGTTGACCTATTTCTCTATGCCTACATCATAGGTGTTTGGTATGAATCTACTGTTGTCCAAATATTAAGCTTATCCGGCCTATTCTTAAAAAAAGCTTTACATTCCCCTCACATAGACAAAACATTCGGCCTGTATAGTGTGAGTTGTAGAGAATAAAATCGCAATTTTTAAGGGAGGATCATCAACTCATGAAAAAGTTCGGTAGTTATCTGCTTGCTCTATCTCTGGCAGGTGCAGTGCTCGCAGGCTGTGGCACTGGCGCAAGCACCAATACGGCAGCGACTCCAGCACCAGCACAATCCGGATCGGAAACACCAGCACCAGCTGAGAATACAAGCAAACTGTCTGGAACAGTAAAAGTGGATGGCTCCAGTACGGTATTCCCGATTACCGAAGCCGCAGCGGAAGAATTCCGCGCTGTACAACCTGACGTGCAAGTAACGGTAGGGGTATCTGGTACAGGCGGCGGTATGAAGAAGTTCACAGCAGGTGAAATCGACATCGCTGACGCATCCCGCAAGATCAAAGACAGCGAAGCAGCAGCAGCGAAGGAAAAAGGCATCGAGTACTTGGAAATTCCGGTTGCCTATGACGGTCTCTCTGTAGTGGTAAGCAAAGACAACACATTCGTAGATAAGCTGACCGTTGATGAGTTGAAAAAGATTTGGGAACCAGATAGCAAAGTGAAATTGTGGAGTGACGTTCGCGCTGAATGGCCAAAAGAAGAAATCAAGCTCTATGGTCCTGGTACAGACTCCGGAACCTTTGAATACTTCACCGAAGCGGTTGTAGGGGAAGCGAAAAAGAGCCGCGCTGACTATACAGCAAGTGAAGATGACAACGTATTGGTACAAGGGATCGCAGGTGACAAAAACAGCTTGGGCTACTTTGGATACGCGTACTTTGAAGAGAATGCAGACAAGCTGAAGCTCGTTCCGATTGACAATGGCGATGGTAAAGCAGTCACTCCAAGCGTAGATACGATCAAAGACGGTTCTTATAAGCCACTCTCCCGTCCGCTGTACATCTATGTAAGCAAAGCATCTTTGCAAAAACCTGAAGTGAAAGAATTTACCAAATTCTACATTGAAAATGCAGCTGATCTTGCAAAATCCGTATTCTACGTACCACTCGAAGAAGCGAAATACACAGAAGCACTTTCTCAGATTCAATAAGGAACTGACTGATAACTGATTGGGAAATGTGGCGGCACTGCGCTGACGCCACATTTCCGCATGCTTTATAGAAAGGGGTCCGGTCCACGTGGGTAGACAAACAGTAGTGTTGGCACAGAAAGTGATTGCGGATCAAAGCGAAATCGTCGTCAAAAATAAAAAGAAAAAGAACGATGCAGGGGTCCGTCTGTTTTTCATTGCTTGTGCGACTGTTTCGATTTTGACAACAGTCGGTATTGTGCTTGTCCTTTTATTCGAAACCATCGGGTTCTTCCAAAAGGTTTCACTGTTCGATTTCCTTACCGATACAAAATGGACACCGTTATTCATCCCGCAGCATTTTGGTATTTTGTCGCTTTTGGCGGGGTCATTCTTGATTACGCTGGGGGCCGCTTTAGTCGCCCTTCCTTTTGGCTTGATGACAGCCATTTATCTCAGTGAATATGCACATGATCGAGTTCGTCGCACCGTGAAGCCGATTCTGGAAGTATTGGCGGGGGTACCGACGATCGTTTACGGATATTTTGCCTTAACCTTTGTAACGCCTATCGTTCGGTCGATTTTCCCAGAGGCCGGTGTGTTTAATGCGCTGAGTGCCAGTATTGTGGTTGGGATCATGATCCTGCCGATGGTTGCTTCTTTGAGTGAGGATGCCATGGTAGCTGTTCCTCGCTCCCTGCGCAATGCAGCTTATGCACTGGGTGCCACCAAGCTGGAAGTAGCCCTAAAAGTGGTGGTTCCTGCTGCGCTGTCGGGGATTATTTCTTCCTTCGTGCTTGCGGGTTCGCGCGCAATTGGAGAGACGATGATCGTAACCATTGCTGCGGGTGCTACACCAAAACTTACACTCAATCCATTGGAAAGCATTCAAACCATGACGTCCTTTATCGTACAAGTGAGCGGTGGGGACATTGAGCATGGTTCGATCGAATACAGCACGATTTTTGCCGTAGGGATGACATTGTTCCTCCTGACGCTGTTGATTAATATCATTGCCCAATGGATCACGCGTCGTTTCAAGGAGGAATATTAATGGCTACCACAAATCTCGGCAGAAGAAAGTGGAATGATCGCATCTCTCGCGTCATTTTTCTCTTGGCGACGTTGTTTGGCGTTGTTGCACTCTGCATTTTGCTCGTTCAGATCTTTAGCCAGGGCGTAAATTGGCTGGATTGGCAGTTTCTGACGAGCTTTGCGTCCCGTTTCCCACAGAAGGCTGGGATTCTTTCCGCCTTGTTCGGCAGCGTGTGGATCGTGGGCATTACCGCGCCGATTGCGTTTATTCTTGGAATCGGAACAGCTCTTTATCTCGAGGAATACGCAAAGAAGGGCTGGTTTACCAATTTAGTACAAGTGAACATTAACAACTTGGCAGGGGTTCCTTCCATCGTATTCGGGATTCTCGGCTTAGGGCTTTTCGTGGAGGGCTTTCTGTTTGGCCGTACGATTCTTGCTGGGGCGCTAACGATGGCGTTGCTCGTATTGCCGATCATCGTCGTCTCTGCGCAAGAGGCCATACGCAGTGTGCCGCAACAAATGCGTAATGCAGCATACGCATTGGGGGCCTCGAAATGGCAAGCGATTCGCGGGGTTGTGCTGCCTGCGGCGTTTCCGGGCATTTTGACAGGCTTCATTTTGGCCTTGTCACGGGCAATTGGAGAAACGGCGCCGTTGATCGTCGTGGGAGCAGTTACTTTCATTGCGTTTGTACCGAACTCCCCGATGGATCAGTTCACGGTGTTGCCGATCCAGATTTTCAGCTGGACGTCCAAACCGCAAGATGAATTCCGCGCGATTGCTGCGGCAGGCATCATCGTCCTGTTGATTGTCCTTTTCATCCTCAATGCTACAGCGGTCTATCTGCGTAACAAATACCAGAAGCGTTATTAATGAAAGCACGGAAACTATGAGCGTAACGAGAGGAGCTGCCAACATGAGTGTCATCGAAGTAAGAGACCTGAATTTATACTATGGACAGCATCATGCCTTGTTGGATATCAAAATGGATATAGAACCAAATAGCATTACAGCGTTTATCGGTCCGTCCGGTTGCGG
This sequence comes from Bathyarchaeia archaeon, assembly GCA_035644815.1. Taxonomy (GTDB): domain Bacteria; phylum Bacillota; class Bacilli; order Brevibacillales; family Brevibacillaceae; genus Brevibacillus_F. The sequence goes on from DASQNU010000069.1 coordinate 23,311, forward strand.
GAAATCTACCTTCTTGCGCACATTAAACCGGATGAACGATATGATTCCCAATGTAAGAATTGAAGGCAGTGTAAAGGTATCGGGGACCAATATTTATGAGTCCAACGTGGATGTCGAGATCCTGCGTAAAAACATCGGGATGGTGTTCCAACAGCCAAACCCGTTTCCGAAAAGCATCTACGATAACATTGCCTTCGGTCCGCGTCTGCATGGCGTGAGCGACCGTGCGCAATTGGATGAAATCGTGGAAAGCAGCTTAAAGGCTGCAGCGCTGTGGGAGGAAGTCAAGGATGTGCTGAAAAAGCCAGCCTATGGACTTTCCGGCGGACAGCAGCAGCGTCTCTGCATCGCCCGCGCCTTGGCCGTCAATCCGCAAATTTTGTTGATGGATGAGCCAACCTCTGCGCTGGACCCGATTTCCACCGCAAAAATCGAGGAGCTGCTCGATGAGCTGAAAGAAACGTACACGATCGTCATCGTGACACACAATATGCAGCAGGCTGCCCGTATTTCCGACAAGACCGCATTCTTCCTGACAGGAGAGCTGGTGGAATACGATGCGACCCCGGTCATCTTCCAAAATCCATGCGATAAACGGACAGAGGATTATATTACCGGACGATTTGGATAATCAGTGGCAAGGTATAAAAGGAAGGGTATAATGAAAAGGCGTTTGCTATCGAATAGATGGCACGCCTTTTTCTACTATTGAAGTTGTTTTTACTATGATGAGGGTTGCAGATTAGAGAGGAGAACAGGCTGCTGTGGTTTTGGGTATCATTTCATTCCTGCTATTCGTCATTACACTGGTTTTTGTCATCTGGCAGCCGAAGGGCTTGTCTATCGCGTGGCCAGCTGTGACAGGCGCTGTCCTGGCCTTGTTAACAGGGGTGGTTTCTCTAGCAGATGTGTGGGAGGTCACCCAGATTGTCTGGAATGCGACGATCTCGTTGATTGGGATCATTGTGATCTCGCTGCTTTTGGATGAAATCGGATTTTTCGAATGGTCAGCCTTGCACATGGCCAGATTCGCACGAGGGAACGGTCGGTTGATGTTCGTCTATATGGTCATCCTCGGAGCATTTGTATCCGCCTTGTTTACCAATGATGGGGGAGTATTAATCCTGACGCCGATCGTGCTCGCGCAGGTGAGAGCGTTGAAGTTCCCGCCGCATATGGTGCTGGCGTATATATTGGCCTGCGGCTTTGTTGCAGACTCGACCTCGCTGCCGTTTGTTGTCAGCAATCTGGTCAATATCTTGTCCGCGGATTTTTTCCAGATCGGGTTTGGTGAATATGCCGCGCGGATGGTCGTTCCGAATGTATTTTCGATCGTCGCCAGTCTGGCAGTGCTGATGCTCTATTTCCGTAAAAGCATTCCGCAGCGCTACGAGGCGGCACATCTGCCAGAGCCAGCCAGTGCGTTAAAGGACCGGCAGCTATTTCGCCTTTCCTGGCTGATTTTAGGCGTGCTGTTCATTGGCTTTTTCTTGAGTGAACGGATGGGGATTCCCGTATCTGTCTGCATTACGCTAGCTGCGTTCGTGTTTTACTTCGCTTCCCGCAGAAGCGGTGTCATCGAGACTGGCCGCATCTGGAAGGAGGCGCCTTGGGTCGTCGTCATTTTCTCGATCGGGATGTACGTCGTGGTGTGGGGACTGCATAATTCGGGCTTCACGGAGCTGGTGGCGGGACTCATCCGTTTCTTCAGCGAACAGGGCTTGTATGCAGCGACGCTCGGTATGGGCTATCTGGCCGCCATTCTGTCCTCTCTGATGAACAATTTGCCGACGGTCATGTTCGACGCGTTGGCCATCGAGCAAGCGCATACGACCGGGGTGCTGCGAGAGGCATTGATTTATGCCAACGTGATCGGCAGTGATCTCGGCCCCAAAATGACACCGATTGGTTCGCTGGCTACGCTCATCTGGCTCCACGTATTGGGACGAAAAGGCGTCCAGATCGATTGGTGGACCTACATGAAAACAGGGTTCGTCCTGACGATTCCGACCCTGTTTATCACCTTGACCGGCTTATATCTGACATTGCGTTTTCTCTAGTGCATCGACCCTCGGGTACGGAACCCGGGGGTTTTTGCTTTTGATTGGGCCGCATAGCATTTCATTCCATGGCAAAAATAGGGAGTGAACGATCTGTCAGTGAAAAAAGGAGGAAAACAAGATGTGGCAGGGATGGCCGCTGGAGCGGGTGTTATTATTGCTTGCCGGGCTTGCATTTGCATTGATTTTCATACAGGTAACCCTGTTTCATTCGCGCCAAAACTTTCGCCATTGGTCGATGTGGGTACCCGTTATTGAGACTCCTTTGTTTGCGCTTGTGGCGATTGTCCTTGCTTTCTACCAGCCAGGTTGGCTGCGGCTGACCTTTGGGCTACTGATGTGGCTGGGGCTTGGAGGAGGCATCTATGGGGCGTATCAGCATGCGGTTGGCGTCGGTCAGCGGGTTGGCGGATATTCGCAAACCCAGAACTTTTTGGTTGGACCGCCGATCATTCTGCCATTGATGATTAGTGCGATTTCTGCCTTAGGGCTGCTCGCGCTTTACTGGGGGTGAAAAGGAATGCCAAAATCAAGTCATTATCCAGCCTACGACGTCTGGGATCAACATCAGGAGTGGGATGAGCATACACGGAAAATTGTGGCCCAACGGCGTTCCCCCGATGTCGCTCATCAGTTTTTGACCCAGCAGGAGGCATTAACGATTCAGGCGGCAGCAGCCATTTTGGTGGACGATATGAGACTGGACGTACTCACCTATATTACCCAGCATATTGATGATTCGCTGGCCAGTCCGGTTGGGGAAAGCCAGCGAAAAGTAGGGGTGCCGGATAAGAAGACGTTGTATCGTCAAGGCATCAAATTTTTAGATGACACCAGCAATGCTTCGTATCAAGCTGAATTTTTGGCATTGGCCCGAGAGCGTCAGATCGATGTGCTCATGAAGCTGGAATCTGATCATACCACCCAGATCGGGGAGTGGGAGCAGTTGACCCCGAAGACATTCTTTAAGAAGCTGCTGCGGGATGCAGTCGATGCCTACTATTCTCACCCGCTCATCTGGTCGGAGATTGGCTATGGCGGCCCTGCTTATCCACGCGGGTACGTGCGGGTGGAGAAAGGACTGGTCGATCCGTGGGAGGCGAAGCGGCATGAAGCATAATGATCGTGTCACGCATCACAGTGATCACTACCAGGGCTATCGCTCCAAGGAGTTGAACCAGCGGAAATATGCGGATGGAGCAGATATCTGCATTGTGGGGGCTGGGGCAGCGGGTGGTGTGTTAGCATACGAATTGGCAAAGGCGGGTCTGGATGTCGTCGTCATTGAGGCAGGGCCTTTTTGGAATCCGCAGACCGATTTCGCCAGTGATGAGTTGTCCATGCAAGGGCTAGGCTGGCAGGACACGAGGCTCGTGGATGGAGCCAATCCGCTGAAAATGGGTCATAACAATTCAGGGCGCGGGGTCGGCGGAGGAACTGTGCATTTCACGGGCGTTTTCTTGCGTTTTCATGAAAGTGATTTTATGACCTACACGACCGATGGAGTGGGGCATGACTGGCCGATTCGTTATGCGGATCTGGAGCCCTATTATGACAAGATCGAACGCGACATCGCGGTATCGGGTCCCAAGCATTTTCCGTGGGGGCCTTTCAACGGTCCGTATCCCTATCCGGTGCGTGAGCCGATAAGCGCGAACTCCCAGTTGTTCCGGGAAGCCTGCGAAAAGCTGGGTATCAATAGCGAGGTAGCGCCCTTGGCTATTCTTTCTGCCCCATTTGAGGGCAGGCCGCCTTGCATCAATCGCGGCTTCTGTAATCAGGGGTGCTTGCCCAATGCCAAATACAGCGGACTGATCCACCATATCCCCAAGGCGATTGAGCACGGTGCGGAGATTTTGTCAGATTGCATGGTAACCCAGATTCTCACCGACGGTACGCGTGTGACAGGGGTGCAATTTGATCACGACGGGAAGACTTATGAGCAAAAAGCGCGGGTAGTCATTTTGGCAGGTTTTGTCGTGGAGACACCGCGCCTGCTGCTGCACTCAGCTACGCCCCACTTTCCGGAAGGGTTGGCCAATTCCAGCGGTTGGGTAGGAAAAGCAATCATGCCGCACAGCAGCCACGATGTATACGGTCTGCTGCAGGAAGAGGTGCGCCTGTATAAAGGAACGCCCGTCCTTGCCTTGACACAGGACTTTTATGAGACCGATCGTGGCCGCGGGTTTGCCCGCGGATATACCCTGAATGCCCATGGCGTGCGCCCGGTCGCAATGGCAGGGGCGATCTCTACTCAGCGTGTGGACGGCTCACTTTTATGGGGAAGTGCATTGAGGGAGTCGATGCTGGATTACAACCGCTTTGCCCGCATCACCCTGGTCGGGGAAGTGCTACCACATGAGCAGAATCGGGTCACGCTGACTGATGAAAAGGATGAGTACGGAATCCCACGGGCAAAAGTAACTTTCAGTTATCAGGAAAACGATTTGCTGCTCATCGATCACGCGGTAAGAACGATGAAGGAGATCATTGAAGCGATGGGCGGCAGACCCGCTCATATCGTAGAGGACACCGCCCACTTGATGGGAGGCTGCCGGATGGGCGATGACGCGTCAACGTCGGTAGTGAATCAATATGGGCGATCGCATGACATTCCGAATCTGTACATTGCGGGTGCCAGCACATTTGTGACCTCCAGCGGGGCCAATCCGACCAATACGGTGATGGCGTTGGCGGCACGGACGGCCGATCATTTGATTGAGATGATGAAGCAACGGGAAATGTAATCACATCACGAAAAAAAGCGTTGAATCTAAGCAAGATTCAACGCTTTTGCTAATTTGTCACGGTCATATCCGTGAATTACGGTTTGTTCCCCTTGCTCATCTACGATCACTGTGACCGGAGTGGCGCTAGCTCCTAGGTTAATCGCTTCCTGAAAATATGCATCATTTGCACGAATATCGCGATCTTCAAACTCGATCCCTTGCTGCGTCAGCCACATTTTCTCTTCCTGACAAGGTCCGCAGGTTACTTGTGTATAAACAACGACTTTTTGAGCCATGAGATCTTCTTCTCCCTTCTGTACGCAAGCATTTTCCACTTGCTTACTCTAGGATAGCCGTAATGCTTCTTGTCTATCAAGAGGAAATGGAAGCGAAAGTGTAATCGATGGAGGGAAAATATGGGTGCATATGGAGGGTGGGTCGAGCGCAAATTAATTTCGACATCAGGTGAGGAGGTGAATTCGACCATGGCTAAACGCAATCGTGCAAATGCAGCAAACCCAGCAGCAAACGCAGCAGCACAGCAAAACACTGCAACTGAGTTTGCATCTGAGACAAACGTAGCGCAAGTTCGCCGTCAAAACCAGCAATCTGCGAACCGTGCGAACCAAACAAACAACCCAACCACCTAATCACCTAATCACTTCAGAAATGACCTCCACCACATGGGTGGGGGTTTTTCTCTTACCTTTCGAACCCCATAGTCCTTGCGACTACCCAGTAAAAAGTGGTACTGTGAGCAAAAGATAAGAACGGTTCGGAATGAGAAGGTAGGTGGCGTAATCATGATTATAGGGACGGGCATTGATATCGTGGAGATTGAGCGGATCGCCGCGATTATGAGGCGACAACCGAGCTTTGTGGCACGAATTTTAAGTGAGCGGGAACGTTCGACTCCGATGCCGGCTGCAGAACGAAGAGCAGCTGAGTACCTAGCAGGACGCTTTGCTGCCAAAGAAGCAGCAGCCAAGGCGATAGGCACAGGAATCGGAAAAAGTCTCGGTTTTCATGACATGGAAGTATGGAAAGAAGAATCAGGTAAGCCGTACATCAGATTGTCGGAGGAAGTGGCTGCCCGCTTATTTTCCGATCCATCCAGCGTTCGCATTCATTTGAGCATATCTCATAGCAAGGAATATGCGGTGGCACAAGTCATCATCGAAAGGTAAGCAAATTCGTACATTTCATCGGACAAAATCCAACTTGTCTGCATATTGGGACGAGGTGGGACATAGGTATATATCACGTAGATTAGGAGGGACTACCTGGTCGGCTCTTAGGATCAGTCCTGCTATCCAATCTCGTGATACTTATGTTCCGACAACCGTTGCCGGTATCGACAGGTATTGCAGATTGGACAGGCGGACTGACACATTTCCCAGGAAATAGACAGGGTTGCCCTCCTTTGTCGAAACCAGACAAGGAGGAGTTGATTCCATGAAGCGTGGAGCATTTTGGTTGGCATTATTACTCGTTCTATCCGTTTTCGCCAGCGGTTGCGGACAAAAGACACCGGAAGACGTGGTAGGGGATTTGAGTAGTAATCTGGAAAAAATATC
>DASQNU010000070.1:0-2997 GCA_035644815.1 Bathyarchaeia archaeon
TGACGCACAGCTTGTCAGCATGATGATCAAGGGAAGCAGCACCCAATAACGGGAACGTAATTTTCGCATAGGATGTCCTCCTTTTCCCTACTACGGTTATCGTGTGCAGATTCTTCGGTTCTTACGCTAGTATTTTCTTGCATGGGTTGGTACAATCAAAGGCGATGGATAGGAGGGACTAATCAGTGAATTTACGTAAATTCGGCTGGCTCTTTTTTACCACTCTGCTGATTGGTGGCGTAGGCGGAGTCTTGTCGGGCTTTTTTATCGGTTGGGCAGAGTTGACGAAAAGCACCGCGAGTAATTTTCTTGTCGGATCGCTGATGAACCTGTTATTTGGCGCTACGATCAGCATTGTGGCACAAATGGGTTTGTTCGCTTATATGACCTTTAATTACATGGCGCTTAGCATCTTCAAGAGTGCCTCTTTATGGAGAAATGTTCAGGTATTTTTGATTTTGTTTACGTTTTTCGATATGGTGTACTTGCGTTACAATACATCTTCTCGAGGCGAATCGTTGTGGCCATACTTCATTGAACCGGTATGCTTATTGATCGTTTCTGTGTTGGTGGCGTATGCGAAAGTTCGATTAACCAACCCGACAGCATGGGTGCCAACGATATTTTTCATGTTTGTGGTGACTGCAATCGAGTGGATTCCAGGATTAAAGGAGCAGGAAGCCAGTTCGATCCTGTCGATGGTGATTCCGCTACTTGCTTGCAATGCATGGCAGGTCCTACATTTGCATCGGTTAACCAAAAAAGAAAGCTGATCCTTTTCTTGGATCAGCTTTTAATTTACTTCCTTGCTGTTGGCTTTAGCGCCGGCAATCAATTCAGACACTGTTACAAATTGGTAGCCTTCCGCACGCAGCTTATCGATAATGATTGGCAAAGCCAAGTGGGTCTCTTTGCAGGAATCGCTGGCGTGCATCAAAATGATATCGCCCGGATGTGCTTTGGTCACCACATTTTTCACGATTTGATCGACGCCTGGATTCATCCAGTCTTTCGAGTCTGTATCCCATTGGATAACCGTATATCCCATTTGGTCGGCGATGCGCAAGACGCGTTTGTCAAAATCTCCGTTGGGCATGCGGATCAATGTAGGTTTTTTGCCTGTCATTTCGGTTAAAATGGTATGTGCCTTGCCGATTTGGTTACGGATTTCTTCATCTGCGTACTTGCTGTAATAATCATGTTTATGACCATGCGAGGCGATTTCATAGCCATCGTCTACAATGCGTTTGACTATGGCCGGGTGACGCTGACTCCATGGTGAAGACAGAAAGAAGGTTACTTTGTCCACTTTTTTCTGCTTGAGAATATCAAGGATCGGGATGGCGCGATTCTCACCCCAACTGATGTCAAACGTTAGCGCGATTTTTTTCTCGTCCGTATCTACCTTGAAAATGGCTTGCGGTGATTGAATTTTTGCTCCATCGGCGAATGCCGCAATTGTGTCCCGTTCGGCATAAGCGATACCGACTGCAAAAAGGAATGCGGCGGTAATGATCATGATTTGCTTTAATCGCGTAGTGCTGACTACGTACATAAATCTCACTGGTATCACCCTCCTTTGTCCCTTCTCATTTTATGCAGAGGGGGCAAGTATATTCTTTGTCGCGGGCGCTGTTTTCAGGTAAGATACATATGCTGGAAGTATATTAGGATAAGGGGTGTAGTTGATGCTTGAACACCTGCGCAATATTTGGTTGGTTAACAAACGATATTTTTATATTGCAGGAGTCCTGCTGTTGGCGGGAGTGTTCATTGGGTATGTGCAGGCGGATCTGGTGGATGCCATGGCCAAGCAAATGCTCAAGCAAATTGAAGGCATTGCCGATAGGATAAAATCAAGCGGAGGGGGTGTGGCCATAACGTTTTGGACCATATTCCTCAATAACGTGACCAGTGCTTTGTTGATGATGCTGTTAGGGTTATTCTTTGGTGTTTTTCCTATATTTGGCCTCGTTTCAAATGGAGTGCTGCTTGGTTATATTATTCAGAAACTAACGATCGCAGCTTCGAGTCCGCTCCTCATCTTGGTAGTGGGGATATTACCACACGGTATTATTGAGTTGCCAACGGTCATTTTTGCTGCCGGGGTCGGAATTCGTTATGGAACCTTGGTGATACGTTCGATTGGTGCGGCATGGAAAGTCGACGCCAGAGGTGAAATCAAACAAGAGTGGCTGATGAGTGTCAAGCAGCTTCCAGCTACGGCTTTAGTTATTGTACTTTTATTGGTCATAGCGGCTTTTATCGAAAGTGCCGTTACACCAAGTCTCATCAAGGCGACATTAGGCGGGGAGACACAGTTTCTCAAATAGTAATTTAGATTCCATCGGAAAAGGAAGCAAGGAAGACTTCGTGTAAGGCGTCTTTTTCGCTTTCTTTTTTAATTGTACAAAAAATGTTTAACCTTACGAAAATGGAATAGGCAAATTTAGCAATGGAAAAGCTATGGGTATAACTCCATAAGTGGTAGGAGGGCTCTCATTGCTCGGATTTTTGTTTAGTAAAAAAGAATGTCAGGAACTTGCCTATTTGTTGAAACGGGAATTGGAAGAGATGTTGCTGGATCTGGGTGATAAGCGTATCGACTTTTTGGTCAGACGCGCGATGGAGGAAAGATACAATATTTTATTTCGGATGTATGCGCGTGTGGCGGGTCCATCTGAGCTGTCCAAATACGTACGGAAACGAAAACTGGAGGAGGAAAAATTAACATAGATTTTTTTGAGGATAAAGTATTGACTTATGGGAGCCTTACATGATAGATTATAAAAGTCGCCTCGAGCGACAAGGACAAAATGCTCCTTGAAAACTGAACAGCGAAAGCGTTGAAACGGACCAATCAATTACTTGTTTCAAATAAGCCAAGCTTAAAGCTTGAGCAACGATTAAACACCAATTTATTGGAGAGTTTGATCCTGGCTCAGGACGAACGCTGGCGGCGTGCCTAATACATGCAAGTCGAGCGAGGGTCTTCGG
>DASQNU010000071.1:0-19725 GCA_035644815.1 Bathyarchaeia archaeon
GACACCGTAGAACAATGTATGCTCCGAGGCGATACCCGGCGTTACTTTTTCCAAGGCTTCCATCATTTCAATCAAGCTTTTCATCGTATTATATGGAAGCACCAGTCCCAAATCGCCCGGCACCGCTTCTTTTAAGGTCGGTTCCAGGAAGCCTTCCTTGATGCGATTTTCGGTGGAACGTCTTCCCCGAATGATGTCTCCGTACTTCTGCACGATGACACCGCCGCCGGACAAATCGTTGGCACGCTTGCAGATCTCACGCGCGTACTCATTGGGCTTATCGAACGGCTCGGTGAATTTATGCGAAACCAGCAGGGCGAAGTTGGTATTCGGTGAACCCAGCGCCGGATCCTTATAGGAGTGACCATTTGCCGCCATCACACCGCTGTGGTTCTCCACGACGACGTGGCCCGATGGATTGCTGCAAAACGTACGTACCCGTGTGCCGACGGACGTATTGAAAATAAACTTCCCTTCATACAGATGCTCATTGATTTCTTTCATCACCACATCGGAGGTTTCAACCCGTACGCCTACATCCACTTGGTTGTTGTACATTTTCAATCTTCGTTTTTTCAATACGTCAGTCAACCAAGCCGAACCATCACGCCCCGGAGCAATCACCACATAGTCGCTGTGGAATTCTTCCCCGTTGCCCAACACAATTCCCTGAACACGGTGCTGACCGTCTTCTTTTACGGTGAGGATGTCAGCCACCTCGGTCTTGAACACCATATCGATTCGCTCTTTCAAATATTCATAGATGGATTGGAGAATCTCCAGATTTTGCTCTGTACCCAAATGGCGGACTTGTGCGCGCAATAGCTTCAATCCCGCAGCAAAACCGCGCTGCTCGATATCTCGTACGGTATCTGTGGTCGGATCGGTGATCGACTCAGTCGCGCCATGCTTCAGATTGATGGCATCCACATAGTTAATCAGCTCCAACACTTTGGAAGGAGTCAGATAATCGGTCATCCAACCGCCAAATTCCGTCGTAATATTAAATTTCCCGTCGCTATAAGCACCAGCTCCACCAAATCCGCCGGTAATCGAACAGGCTGGCAAGCAACCGGCAAAATCCTTCTTCCCGGCTGGCGGCGGACAGAGCTTGATTTTTTCTTCGAGAATCGGACAGCGGCGATCGTAAATATTGTGTCCCTTATCGATGAGCAGCACTTTCTTCTCGGGCGCTTTGAGACTTAGCTCATAGCTGGTGAAGATGCCTGCAGGTCCTGCCCCTACAATAATCACGTCATATTTTTTCATAGTGAATACCCCCAACTCATCATGTAGTCTCGCTAGAAAGTATGGTCTTCATACTAGTCAACTTGGCTGCGCCAGGTTTTTTGTCGGAAGCGTAGTTGCACGAAAAAATTCCTGTCACGAATAGGATGTATGAGAGACCACCCTATTCGTAGACAGGAATTTATTGGTTCCTTGTAGAGACCCTCAAACCATATTATTGAGGATATACGAATAGTCTTAGTATTTAATATGATCGGTTACGGAACATATCTTAACGAAAAAAAGCAAACAAGTCAACGGGTTGTTTTTAACAATATTCGTGTTTTGTTAACGAAGTGTTAATTACATCAATCATACTTTACAAACAAACCAACAAAGACGAACATTTTTCACAAACCCCTCAACAACCACACTAACCACAAAACAAAAACGAAGATGCGTATAGCTGGCATCTTCGTTCGGATATTCATGCTTAATTTCGTGGTCGTGTCCGATTCGTAGGCATCGCTTCCAAAGGATTATCTGGCCAAAAATGCTTGGGATAACGTCCTTTCAGGTCCTTTTTCACTTCAAAGTACGTTTGTGACCAGAAGCTGGCAAGATCCCGTGTCACTTGCACTGGCCGATGCGCCGGCGAAAGAAGGTGCAGCAGCAATGGAATTTTCCCTTTTCCGATTCGCGGCGTATCTGAAAGACCAAACATCTCCTGCAATCGAACAGCTAGTACAGGAGCAGCCGGGTCGCTGTAATCAATCGGTATGCGAGAGCCGCTGGGAGCAAGGATATGGGTAGGTGCCTGCTCGTCAAGCTCCTTTCTCTCCTCCCAGGACAACATCGCTTCCAAAATCCCCGTTAGCTGCAAGCGATTCAGATCATCCCGGCTCTTCATCCCATAAAGATGTGGAGCCAGCCAATCGGAAAGGGTATATAGAAGCTGTTCGTCTGATACGTCGGGAAATCGAGAATCGAGCTGGTGAAGGAAAATCATACGTTGCTGCAGCTGTCTGGACTTTCGATCCCACGGCAAGATCTGGATTCCATTTTTGCCAATAGCCGAAAGCAAGGTCGTTAGTACCCGCTCCTCGTCAGGCTGAGGCACCGGTTCTTCTACCAGGACCAGAGCCCCCAGCCTTTTCCGCCTCCGCGCACGCACCATTTCTTTCTCTTCATCCCAAGTGACGACTTCCTCCACGATTAGCTGTGCCTGTTCTTCTTGCATCCATTTCGCGAGAGGAAAAGAAGCAGCCAGTAAAATCCGGCTGTCCGCCCCCTGATCATCCAATTCCACAGCAACAATATACGACTCTTGTCCAAGCCGTTGTCCCTGCGGTAAAAACCCACCGCGCCCATTGCTTAACAAATAGCGGCCATCCTCTCTTCGCTGAGCGATCCGATCCGGAAAAGCCAAGGCCAGCAAAAAACCGCAATCAGCAAGATCTCCGCTTTTATCCTTCGCAATTCCCAGCTGCTGTTTGAGCTGACTGCTTTCCTGCCTGATCCGTCGCAAAGCTGCCTGATCGGCACGGAGCTTGCCGTCCCCTGTTCCTCGCAAGACTTCCACCCGCAGCTGTATATCAATATCCGCTAATCGATTTTCACCTTGCAATAGATCCCGTTCCCCCAGCAATGCTGCCAGGTCACAGGCCAGTTCCCCATGCTGATAGGTACAAGCTCGGATTACCATGTGGGCGAGCCGGGGATGAATGCCCAGAGCAGCCAGCTCACGTCCATGAGAAGTGACTGCATCTGCCTGATCAATCGCTCCCAGCTGCCGCAGCAACCCTTTTGCCTGTTCCATAGCGGCTTGCGGCGGCGGATCCAGCCACAGCAGTTCCGTCGGATCACGCACTCCCCATACCGCCAGCTCCAAAGCCAGCGGAGTCAGATCCGCATCCATGATCTCCGGTTGACTGCGTGCAGCCAAGTGTCGATCCTCTTGCTCCGTCCATAGCCGATAGCATACACCTGGCCCTAATCGTCCTGCCCGACCGCGCCGCTGATCAGCAGAGGCTCGTGATACGCGGATCGTCTCCAGATGACTCATGCCCGTGCGTGGCGAATAACGCGGAACACGCATGAGGCCGCTATCGATGACGATCCCGATCCCTGCCACCGTGAGACTGGATTCTGCAATGGAGGTGGCCAGCACGATTTTTCGTGTTCCCCGTGGACTCGGTGCAATCGCCTGGTCTTGCTGCTCCTGTGACATATTACCGTACAATGGGGCGATCCGTACTTGCTCCCCGCCAAGCTGCTCCTGTAACAAGGCCTCGACCCTACGGATTTCCGCCACACCCGGCAAAAATACCAGTACGTCTCCGGAGTGTTCTCGAATGGCCCGTGATACGGCATTGACTGTCTTCCATTCGATCGACTTTCCCGTATCAGCACGCTCCAGATAATATGTCTCCACCGGAAAACTCCTGCCTTCGCTCGTGACCACCGGGGCACCGCCCAGAAGCGCAGCGATCGACTCCGCATCCAGCGTTGCGGACATGATCAACAGCCGCAGATCGTCGCGCAGCAGCGACTGAGATTGCAGGCAAAGCGCCAGACCTAAGTCTGCTTGCAGGCTCCGTTCATGAAACTCGTCAAAAATAACCAGACCGACTTCCTCCAAAGCCGGATCCGCCTGCAGCAGACGTATCAGCACGCCCTCCGTAATCACTTCCACCCGTGTATTCGGCCCCACCCGTGTATCCTGCTTAATCCGGTACCCAATGCTTTCACCCACCTGCTCCCCAAGCGCCGTCGCCATATAACGCGCTGCGGAGCGTGCTGCAAGACGCCGCGGCTCCAGCATCAGGATTTTCCGGCCATCCAACCACGGTTCATGCATCAGTTCCAGCGGCACCCGTGTGGTTTTCCCAGCCCCTGGCTCAGCCACGAGAATCCCATTTCGATTCGACGTTAGCATCTTTTTTATATCAGGAAGCACTGCTTGTATAGGCAGTGTGGACATCATCATCACTCCAACTCACTTTGCACTTCGCTACCATCATCCTATCCTACTTCTTCTATTCGGACAAAAGTTTCATTTTCTATCAACCAGGGAAAGAATAGATTGTCAAAATAGCGAATCATCCTTATAGTAAAAATTACTAGCATTCGAAAAAGGCAAAGCCGTCGAAAGGCGGTGACGCAAAGCTATAGGGGCTAACGTCTTTTGACTATGCCTGCCAGCTACCGAAAAAATCAGGTGATCCGGCCAAAGGTCTACCCGTTTTTTCGGGAGGCCTTTTTTTCATAGCAGCTCATACTCGACCGAATGCGCGGTATTTCAAATAACTGAACTGGAGGGGTTCCACATCATGAAACGTTTTTTATTCTCGTTTTTTTCTCTTCTTTTAGTCTGTCTGTATGTACCTCATGTGTCTGTAACCACCTATGCAAAGACACAAACGGTTAAGCTGCAGACCAAAAAGGCAGACGGAAAGATAACCAGTGTAGACACCGCAACGGGCAGCTTTTCCATCACAGCGAAAGACAAGACAATCGAACTGAAAATCGACTCGACTGCTATTCTGAAAGTGTCAGGCATCAAGAATCCGTCCCTTTCCGATATTTGGGTCGGTGACAAAGCCAGCGTTTCCTATGTAGACGTAAACGGCGTAAATACAGTCAAGATCCTCTCTCTTTCCAAGCAAAAAGGTTCGGTAAAAGGGGTTGTCGAAGCAATCGATCTGGAGGCACGCACACTCACTGTTTCCGGCAAAACCGCTGCATTGACGGATCAAACTGCCATCCGTCTCGACCGTACGTCCCTGTCCCTTGAAAACATTGTAGTGGGAGATAAAATCGAAATTAGCGGATTCATGAAAGACGGTGTCCTGCAGGCATCTACTGTCGTGATCAAGCGGAAAACATCCGTGATCAAAGGGGTAACCCTGATTGGCGAAGCAGGAGACAGCATCACCATCAGCAAAAAACAAGTGAGCATTACGGATCAAACCAAAGTGTACGTAAACAAGGAAGAAGCGACGTTGGCCGATATCTTCACTGGCGATAAGGCGTCAGTCTCAGCCAGCAGCATTGGCAGCGAGCTTCTCGCCAATGTCATTCAGATCACGCGCAAGCCTATCGAAATCAAAGGCGTAATCGAGCTGGTGGATCTGGAAGGAAGTTCGATCTCCATCGACGGAAAAACGCTGCTTATCGATGAAGAAACCGAAATTGAGTCTGATGACGATAACGCCGATATCTCTGCACTTGTAGAGGGCATGAAAGCAGAAGCAAAAGCGCTTCGAGTTGGAGAAAATGAATGGGTCGTGCAAAAACTTGAAGTCGAACTAGCAAAAGAGGAAGATGACGACGAAGAGGAAGACGATGACGACAAGGATTATGACGAAGACAAAGACGATGATGATGACAAGGATGACGAGGATAAAGACGATGATGGAGAAAAGGTACGCAACGGTGAAGTATCCGGCCTAGTCGAGTCTATCGATCCTGCTGCGTTGAAGCTTACAGTCAAAGGAATCGAAGTAACTGTAACAGAAACCACCCTCATTATCGGGAAAAAGGATAAAAAGCTGACATTGGCGGATATCCCGGTAGGTACCAAAGTAGAAGTAAAAGGGATTGAAAGTAAAGAAAAGCAGCTGATTGCTACGAAAATAAAAGTCGAGTTATAAATTTATTCGTTAGAAATGGAACAGGACAAAAGCCAATCGCTTCAAGGCTTTTGTCCTGTTTTTCTAATCCCTAGCGCTTCTCAAGGAAAGCCAACGTCTTTGTGATCCCTTCTTTATAGGAAGTCCGCGGCAGAGGGCCAATCAGCTGTTCATACTTTACGCCCGACAACACCACAGGTTCCTCATTCAAATACATCATTTCATAAAATTCTCGCATATATCGATTAAACAGCCCTAAAAATCCGATCATGCCTTTTCCGACCGTTCCTACCTTTCCCCTGTATCCCGTCAACGACCGCATGATCCCAATCAGTTCGTGACCCGAGATCGTGCTGTGCCCTGGAATGTTCCAGACCTGCCCGTACGCCTCTGGACGCAGTGCCAGTTCAACTGCCGCTTTTGCCCCGTCCGGCGTAAAGATATACTCCCGCTCCACCGATAGATCCCCAATAAAACGAACTGTTTTCTTCGCATTCATCGCTTCAAGTGTCACATGCAGCAAGGTCTGCCCCGCATTCGGACCGTAAAAATCAGGAAAATGGGCAAGCAACACCGGTACTCCCTGCTCTTGAGCGGCAAACGCCATCTGCTCCAATTGCAGGCGAATCTTCCCCTTTTTCGTATGCGGTTGTTTGGGAGTTGTTTCCGTGACGAGTTGCCCCGGACTTCTCCCATAGGAGTAAATATTATCCACGATAAAGAGCTTCGCCGATACCTGTCTCGCCGCTTCCAGCACATTGGCCATCAGGTTCGGCTGCTTTTCCTTCCATTCGGGATATGGAATGTTGATGGAATGAAAGATCACATCGACTCCTTCACAAGCCCTGATCAGATCGCTCAGCTTAAATACGTCTCCGCTTTTGATAGTGACACCTGACTGCTTGGCAAAGAGCGCTTCCAACTTCTCCACACTTCGAGCAAAAGCGATCGTTTCGATTCCTCGGCTCACCAACTCATTAACCAACGAATACCCCATACCTCCTGATGCCCCTAATACTACCGCCTTTTTTATCATGGTGAATACCTCCTCTTATTAATTAACCACCGTTCAATTAATGGGTAAAAAAAACTAAGGAATGATCTTGCACAAATTTTGCACATGCGCCTGTGCCAATGTCTCTACTTCCTCATAGGATTGGCCAGACTTGCAGTAATGGGAGACAAACCCATGCAAGGAGAGAAAAATCGACCAGATCATGGTTGGATTTGCCTTTTTTTCACTCAGCGAAAAGATCGCCTGCGCAAACTTCTCATACGTTTGATCCGGATTACTAGGCAAGTATCGCTGAAGTTCTTCATCCTTCATCATAAACATGATCTCGTAATGGCTTTGATGCTCCAGGCCAAAGCGGATAAATCCCAAAAGCACATGAAACAGCTTTTGCCTCGGCTCCTCATCGGCGAGAAGGACTTCCTCCAGCTTTTGATCCAGGAGAGTAAAATCCTGATTCACGAGCGAATAGAACAGGTCTGCTTTGCTTTTAAAATGATAATAAATGGAGCCATGGCTATACCCCAATGCTGCAGCAATCTGGCGCATGGACACGGAGCGGTATCCTTGTGTTACAAACAGATCTCTAGCTACATCGAGAATTTTTTCTTTGGTCAGCTCCTGATCCACTGCTCTTCTTGCCACCTGGTTCACCTCCCCAATTAATTGACCATTGTTCAAATCTTGTTGCTTACATCTTAGCACGCTGCATTTTTGTTTACAAGTGTTTCCTGTTTTAGTTGCTGCTGTGGGGAGAAGCTCATTTTCTGGCTCCGCTTCATTCTACGTACGCAAGGATGGTAGAACTGTCCGCTTCGCATCCACATGTTCGCCTCTCCGCTAAGTTGGACTCCGCAGGCGCTCCGCCAGAAAATATGCTTCTCCTTGTAACGGTGGCGACTCGAAGAACCTACAAAAAAACCAAAAAGCCGCCCCAGCTACCGGGGCGACCTTCTTCCAATTTCCTTATTTCACGTTGCTAAGGCTACTTTCTCCAAGCGGCATTTCTTCCTGCCGATGCTCGACTTTCTTTGGATCAAATCCATGCCCCAGTGAGGCATACACTTTGCCGTTGCTCGGATCGATCAATTCCTTGTCCTCGAAATAAATACGCGGTGTTTTCCAGAGTGAGATCAGCGCTCTGCCCCAGGACATTTCGTGGTAACGCTCCGGCCACAAGTTCTTGATATGCTTTTTCACAAGTGGATAGTATTTCGAACTCATCCCCGGGAACAGGTGATGCTCGGTATGGTAAGAAAAGTTGAAGTGAAGAAAATCAACCCAGCGTGGCACGGTTACGCTCAAACTGTTTGCCAGCGGATCATTTACCGGCACGAGCGGGTTCAAGCGGTGATTGGTCGCAATGTAGCCCATGACAATCGCATTGGCGATCAACAATGGGATGAGATAAGCGAATAACCATTTATCGAAGCCCATCCACAACAACAGGCCGATCCAAAACGCCCACGGCAGCAGCAGCTGCAGCCAGACAGCAGGACGATTTTTCTCGTCAAACTCTTTGATGAAGCGGACAAACATACGGGTCGAATGCAAGGTAAAGGTAATCGACAAAGCGGCAAAACCAAAAAGGGAGCGGATAAACAGCGGCATACGATAAATTTTGTGCATGAGAGGACGCTTTAACAACTGCTCCAATGTAGCCCATGCATCCGGGTCCTCATCTTCGTCCTGGGTATGCACATGGTGCGTCATGTTATGCCATTTGCGCCAGAGTCTTGGTCCCGTACTTAAAGGCCAAAAGGCGACAGCTCCCAAGAAATTGCGGAGCCATGGTTTTCTTACGACTGTTCCATGCAAAATTTCGTGACCAAGAAATCCGAGAGAGGCAAAACAAGAGCCCAATACGAGAGCAATCAGCAAATTTGCCCATGCGTGGAGGTCGATCAGACCAATAACGAGGAGTCCTGCTACAGAGACGGCGAGATACGCGAGGCCTCCCAGCAAGCGCAGAGGTACTGGCTTAAAAGCTTTTTCTGGCAAGAGTGGCGATATGCGTCCAGCATACCAACCGAGTGTTTGAAGTTCCTTCATGATTCGCTCCTTTCAAGATCGTAAGTCCATTTGAAAATGTAAATGATAAAGCCTATGGCATAAGACAAACGGTTATCCAGAAAGAAGTCAGAGGCGATCTATGCAAACGCTGTTGATCATCACATCAGCTAACTGTCATCACTTTCAACTTAATCAATCGTAACAAGCCACCGCGATAAAAGCAACCAAATTTTAATACCTGGTAATAAATTCTGGTTCTAATTGGTAGAAAAGTGGGACATTTTGTTATACTCATCAGAGAACCATTTTAGGAAAAAGGAGGGCGTTTATCATGTCATTGTATGATTTCACCGTCACAACGATCCAAGGGACGGAAAAATCGCTGTCTGATTATCGGGGCAAAGTGCTGCTGATCGTCAATACCGCCAGCAAATGCGGGTTCACTCCGCAGTACAAAGGACTCCAAGCGCTATACGACGCTTATCGGGACAAAGGATTCGAAGTGCTCGGCTTCCCCTGCGATCAATTCGGTCATCAGGAACCTGGAAATGAAGATGAGATCCTCCAATTTTGCGAATTGAATTTCGGGGTAACCTTCCCGCTCTTTGCCAAAATCAATGTGAATGGTCCCCAAGCCCATCCGTTGTATCAATACTTGACCAAAGCTAAGCGCGGGATATTAGGTTCCGCCGCGATCAAGTGGAACTTCACCAAGTTTTTGATCGATGGGAGTGGACAGGTAATCAAGCGATTTGCCCCCACCGACACCCCTGAGAAAATAGAAGAGGAAGTAAAGAGACTACTATCCGGAAACGCCTAATGCCGGTTTGCCTTCCAGCGATTATCTTTGCTTTACTAGAGCGGTTCCGATAGAATAGGAGTGTGGACCTATTCTTCTTCAAAACAGGAGGAACATTTAAACGAATGAAAAAACTATGGATGCTTTTGATTGCTTTTGCATTGGTTTTCGCACCACAAGCTGGCGGATTTGATCATGTCGATGCCAAAAAGAGCTACTCATCCGGTAAAAAATCTTTTAATTCAACAACCACTCCAACCAAGAGTGATTCCCATGTGAATACATCCAAACCTTCACAAACAACTACTCCAGTAAAAAGCCCTTCCGTTTCCACGCCTAGCAAAGGCGGATTTATGAAAGGGATTTTGTTTGGAGGATTGGCTGGGCTGATGTTTGGCAGCTTGTTGAGCAGCCTCGGAGCTTTTGGGGGTATTATCGGTTTGCTGATCAATATCCTGGCGATCTATATCCTGTTCTCGCTCGTTCGCCGCGTATACCGTGCCTATAAGGCCTCGCGCAAGCATCAGGATGTGCAGGCATGGAAACGATAAAGTTCTCGGAACAAGATATTATTAATGCGATCTGCTTTCATGTCGCAACGAAAAAGCAAGCCGATCCTCAGCAGGTCTTGGTCGAATTGATGTGGGATGAAGACTACGGCTTTTCGGCGGAAGTGACAGTGCAAGAGCGAAGCCAGATCCTAGTGGAAGCCAATCTTTTGGAAGCCATTCGCTACTGGCTGCAAACACAGCTCAACCGCAATCCTTACGCTGCCGCCTTGGAACTGCTGCTGGATGATGACGAAGGAATCATTGCTGTTGCCAAATATCAAAGCTAATAACAAGGAAAACCACCCAACTTTTTGGGTGGTTTTTTGTGTTGCTCGCAGCTATTCACTCTTCTTGATGTTCGTCGTCCCTTTGACATATTCTTGCTTTTCTTCATTCCATTGATAGACTGTCGTTGCATCATCAAAGCCGCCATCTTGCCGATAACTTTTCCAATGCTGGATGATCGTGTGGTTCTCGCCCAACTCGATCCCTTGATCGCCCATGGCTTCAAAAATCGTTTTCAGCTGTCCATCTCGGATAGCAAAAACCATGATCTGCGTATTGGACGGGAAATAAGAGTAGAGAACGGACACATGTGTCTCCCTGCTTACAGCAGGCAGCACTCGGATTGAGGCAGGCTCTCCTGCTCCTTCCTCTGTCACGAGCTGTTCCGCCACTAACGAGAGCTCGCCATTCGCATCTAAGAAATACAGACTCCCATCTTCGGTAAGGAGGACAGATTCTTTCTTCTGATCATGGTCCAAATCTTCCGTGATGATTTCGGCAATCCGCACGTCCGGCAGGATATTGCGAACGATTTGCTCAGGCGTCTGTGAATCTTCTCCGTTCACCACGGTCTCCTCATCTTCCATCGGCTTGTCCAAAATGCGCCAATAGCTGCTCTCCCCAAACTTCACCGCGGGATAGCCACCCTGAGAAGGCTCTTCGGGCACGAGTGGAAAGCTCATGGTTCGTGGAGGATTCACATCTTTCGTCTCCAGCACGGCATCAACCAGCTCCATTTTGCTTCCACAGGAGCCCGTAGCAGGCTCAAGCTTTCCCCCCACCCATTCTCGCTCTTTTAGTACGGTGAGCTTGAGTTGCTGGCCAGAAAGTTCCCACTTGCCGAAATAACCCGCCTCACGTTGATCACATATCATTTCATTGGGTGTAAAACGAAAGGTGCCATCCTCTTTAAATTGATATAAGTTCGTATATCCCGCTGCGACTTCGGCAGAATCTTGCCAGGCGCCGATCAAATACTTCTTCCAATCGATTTTCTGATTGTCTCCAGCTTCTATCGATTGGCCAAGCTGATTTTGTGAAACGGCTCCCGCAGTTTGCGCTGCCTCATTTTCCTGACAGCCCGCAATCAACAGCAAGCATGCACAGAGCCAGCCAAGCATCCCCCTGTTTCTCATGCGCAACACCTCTTTTTTCTGTCATATCCAACGGAATCGATTCATTGCTGGATCTATTTCAAAACGACCGGTAAGGCATTCAGAAAATTGTTTCTCTAGGTAGTGATACGATATTCGCCCGCAAAAATCCTTGTTTTTACATCAATTCCTGCTCCCGAGCCCCTGTGGATATATCTTTGCGGTACGGTATAATGGTTATAAAATCCAACTCAGGAGAGTTTTCCTCATGATGCTTTTCATGCTCTTAGTGATCTGGGCTCTCGGCTTGCTGGTGCTCTTTACAGATCCGAAAAAGACGTCCATTCGATGGGCATGTGCGACAGCCCTCATTGGCGGGGGCGGTTATTTTTCAGCGGTGATCGATGAGATCCTGCTCCCCTATTTGCAGCATACCGATCGATTGCAGCCCTTTTGGGAACAAACGTTGATGACAATCAGCAATACGTCCTCCTTCATCACTCAAGCGGGACTTCCCTATGCATATCTGATGTTTGCCGTTTATTCGGGGGAAGCCATCTCACGCAAAATCAAAAGGATGACTTCCTTTGCAGCACTTCTGCCGCCGGCGATTACGTTTGTCATAACGCCTATCTATCCGGTGCTTACGATCAATTATGGAATTGTGACCGCTTGGGCCATTCCCTATTTTTTAGCCGCGTGCTTGATTCTGTTGTACGATTATCGCCAGGAAAAAGATCCGCTAGTGAAAAAAAGCCGGTTTTACACCAATATTCTAGTCATCGTTCCACTCTTTTTTATCTTTTTTTTCATTTATGGCATGCGCCTGTTCGATCTCTATGAGGCCTGGCGTTACAACAGCCTCGTCGTGGCAATTCAGTTTTTTCTGATAGCTATCATCAGTATGAAATACGGCTTTTTAGGCGTCCGTCTGCGCGTGGAGAAGCGACGGCTGGACAGTACGTTGCGTGCGATGACGACCGGTACGCAAATCGTCAACCATACGATCAAAAACGAGCTGGGTAAGGCCTCGCTTTACGCCAACCGGATCGAATCCTACGCGAAAGAGACCAACCAGCCTGAGCTGCTGGAGGATATCCGCGTCCTGACTGAATCAACCGAGCACATTTTGTCCATGATGAATCGGATTCAAGGACAGCTTCAGGACGTCAAGCTCAAGGAGGAATGGATTGATTCCGGCCTATTAATCCGGCAAGTGTTGGACAGTATGAAACATGAAGCGGAAAGCCGCCAGATCGGTCTAAAGACAGAGCTTCATCCGCAGGTTACGCTGTATTGCGACCCGGTACAGGTCAAAGAGATTTTGACCAACCTCTGCATGAATGCGTTCGAGGCGATGAAGACCAGCGGAACCCTTACGATCCAGATGTTTCCCTCGAAAAAGCATCTGGTCATCGCAGTGGCTGATACGGGTGTGGGAATATCCAAGGAAAGCCTGCCCCACGTGCTCGATCCCTTTTTCTCTACGAAAAAAACGGGAACGAACTTTGGTCTGGGGCTCTCCTACTGCTATAACGTCATGCAAAAGCATCACGGAACACTCGAGATCTATAGTGTCCTGGGCGAGGGCACGACGGTGTTTCTCTACTTCCCTCAAAAACGCGTGAAACAGGAACATTCCGAAAACAAAGGAGACTAACACATGGAGGCAATCCAGGTATTGCTTGTAGAAGATGATCAGGCATGGCGCAAAGGCCTGGTTGATTTCTTAAATAAAGAACCAGACATTCATATCGCAGCAGCCGCCGCAACCAAGGAAGAAGCGATCGAAGCCTTTCAGCGGCATACGGTCGATGTCGTGCTAATGGATATTAATTTGACGGAAAACAAGCTGGACGGGATCGAAGCCGTCCTCGCTTTGACCGAGCTGCGGACGGATTGCCGGATCATCATGCTGACTTCGCTGACGGAAGAGGATGTGATCGTCGAGTCCTTTTCCGCAGGTGCTATCAACTATATGAGCAAGTCCAATTTCAAGGAGCTGCCTGAAGCGATCCGCGCTGCTTATCGGGGACAATCGGCGATTCACCCTACCGCAGCGCTGGCCTTGCGCAATGAGTTTCTGCGATTGAAGCAGGAGGAGACCCAGAAGCTTCTCTCCCCTGCGGAAAAAGAGATTCTGCAATTGATTCATTCCGGTCAGACTCAGACGCAGATTGAAAAGAATCTGCACATCACCAAACGGACGATCAAGAATCATATCAATCGGATTTTGAAGAAGATGGGGGTAAAATCCAGCAAAGAGGCGGCTGAGAAAGCGAAGCAGAAGAAGCTGTTTTAGCTTCTTCCGAGTTTACTTTCTATAGTCTTTGAGTATGGCTTTTAGTGTGTCCGATGAGTTGATGCTGACCAGAAACTGCCTGCCAGGGAAGACGATCACATCGGACTGTGGATAGTAATCGAGAGGGTATATTAACTCCCCCTTGGCATCTGTAAATCGCAAACTAAGGCGCGGCTCATTCGAAGGTGTTTTCTTTAAAGTGGTAACCCATGTCGATCGTAAATCCGAGATAAGTTCCTTTATAACTTCTGGGTCTTCCGAAAGCAGGATGTGATGCTCGGGAGACTCGCTCTCCAAGTAGAGTTTCTGGGCTTGTGCCCCGTCCAAGATACTCATATTTTTATCTACATAAGGTGATACATAAATGATTGGTCCCTCATCATTGACGAACATCTGGTAGTAGATATTGATTGCAAGTATCGAGCCGCAGATGATGGCTACGCCTTTTAATAGTCTTTTGATGGCCATTTTCATAGTCATCCCCCCACTAAAAGGACGCAATCTACCTGCTATTTGTTTCCGAAAAATGGAAGATGCGTGCCGTTATCATGGCACGCATTCTTTTCTTTCCCTGTCTTATCCCCGCATCGCTCCATACAAAACAGCGGTATCTTTTGTCTCAAACAAATTCGCTGCGGTATCCGCTAAAGCAGCTGCCATTTTATCCGACAGCGCATTGCCAAAGCTAAACCGCTTCACACCAAGTTCTTGCAGCTTTTTGACATCGGTTAGCCCTGGCAGTGACATCACATTCAACGGAGCTGACACCTGTGCCACGACTGCCGCGATCTCCTTTTCTTCCTTCAAGCCGGGTACAAACACACCACTCGCTCCGCTTTCCACATAGGCTTTTGCTCTGTCGATGGTTTCCAGAAGCGGATCTTCCTGCTGCAAATACGTATCGATTCGGGCATTGATATAAAAATGATCAAAGCCATGAGAGTCTAATGCCGCTCGTATGTTAGCCAGGAGCTTGCCATGCTCCCTGATTTCTCGTAACCCTGTCTGCGTTTTCAGAGAATCCTCGATATTGATCCCCGCAACTCCTAATTCCGCTGTGCGTAACACATTCTCAATGATGGTACTCGCGTCTTCTCCATAGCCAGACTCAATATCCGCCGAAACCGGAATGCTGACATGCTCTACGATTGATTTGATAATTCGTAGATGAGCTGCAAAATCTACCTTTTCACCATCTGTATATCCAAGGGACTGCGCAATTCCCCAGCTGGTGGTGCCGATTGCTTTGAATCCTGCTTTTTCGAGAGCCATCGCCGACAGCAAGTCCCAGGCATTTCCGAGAAACAAGATTTCCTGAGCATGATGCAGAGCCATAAATTTTTGGATGTGATTCATACATGTCCCTTCTTTCTCATAATCTTAGCTTTTTTCCAAAGCAACTCCCGCAATCGGATCACAGGTTTTATCAATCCCCTGTTGTTGCTCCCACAAGCTCTGCCCTCGGTGAAAGAACGGAAACGCAACGAAGGCTAACAGCATAAGGATCCCGAAGATGACAGGTCCTTGCCCGAATCCCAGCACATTGAGCAAGATGCCTCCGACCCACGCACATACGCTTTGTCCGATAAAGGCGAATCCGCTCGCTCCATAATAAGCACCCCGCATTTGTTCGGGAGCAATTTCCCCGATCAGCACATCCCCGATGACAAAGCAGAGAATTTCTCCTGCTGTAAACACCACCATGGATATTGCCAGCATGACAAGATTGTCAAAGAGACCAAATCCGAATAGACCAAGCCCAAACAAGAGACAGCCGACCTTCAAGGCGGTTAAAGAAGAGTAACGTTTCATCAACTTTGCCAATGGATATTGCAGCACCAAGACAGACAGCGTATTGATCACAAACAGAAACGCGTACGATTCTACCCGATCATGACCGATATATTGCGCCAAGGTCGTGTCCAGGTGGGAATAAGCGCCTGCCACGAATACATTACCAACCAGAAAATAGAGAAAGATTTTATCCGTAAAAACAATTCGCAGCATCTGATTCATCGCGATCGTTTCCGAGCTTTCCGTGCTTTTTTGCTTAAATCTCACCATAAAAACCACCAGAATGATGGCATACACGGCAAATATTCCGGCGCTGATGAAAAATGGCAATAACGATGCCGTATCTCCCGCGCCAAGCTTCACTCCCAGCAAAGGGCCGATCGCTCCGCCCATATTAATCGCAAAATATCTGGCATGGAAGGCTTCCGCTCGTTGGTCAGGCGGCGTGACATCTGCCAAAAGCGCCCTAGCAGTCGGTTCAAACACGCTACGAAACAGACCGTTCAACGAGCTGAGCAGAAAAAATACCCATGTCTCTTCCGCATAAGCAAATCCGAGCAAGACAAGACTCCACGCCGCCATGGATGACACCATCACCGGATATCTGCCCAACCGATCCGATAACGCGCCACCGATAAAACTGCTCATCGTTCCGACCAATAAACTTACCGCTAGAATGGCCCCCACAATCGCCGGGTCGATCCCTTTTCCCTTACCCAAGTAAATCCCCAAAAAGGGAAGGGTCATAAAAAAACCCGTTCGTGACAAAAATGTCCCTACAATGACACCCCATGCAACCGGATGGAATTTGGGGATGGCAATCCGCTTTTTCCCGATCCTATTCATCTCTTGCATACCCTCTTTCTTCGCCCTGCTATTACCTTCAGTATAGCTATCCAAAAAGGGGTAAAAAGAGTATGATTTGGGTAAATCAGTTCACCTTTTAGCAAAGAAATGGGGATCTGCATGTTAACGGCGCTGCATTTTTTAGAACTTCGCATATTTTTTAACGCCCAGGAAGTCGGTAAGCCCTTTCCGGTCACCATCGATAAACTGACGGGTGTCTGGCACTGTACGGCACGGTACGCCAAGCTAATCGTCCGCAAGCTGTCTGAAGTCGGATGGATTGATTGGCAGGCAGGGCGTGGTCGCGGGCATACGTCTGTGCTGACGTTGCTGACCGATTCCGATGATATTCTTCTGCAGGAAGTCAAACAAAAAATGGAACAGGGGCAAGTGAAGGAAGCGATGGAGCTGATGAATCGATTCGGCGCCCTGTCCGTCAAAGATCGGTTTATGGACTGGCTGTCGGAAGGAATGGGCTTCACTACCCAAACTATCGCTGACAAGCTTCAGGATACGTTGCGTTTTCCCGTGTACCGTAGCATTGTCACACTTGACCCCGGATTGGTGTATTACACGTTTGACGCACATATCATCGGACAGATATTTGATACGTTAGTGGAATACGAGCATGAAAGCAGGGCGATCAAGCCTTGTATCGCCCACTCTTGGGAAACCAGCCACGACGCTCGCGAATGGATCTTCCATCTACGAAAAAATGTCATGTTTCATCACGGACGAGAATTGACTGCTCAGGATGTGGTCTTTACCCTGGATCGTCTGCGCAAGCATGCAGATCGGTTTGAAACGAGCTGGATGTTTCAAGATATCGAACACGTGGAAGCGATTGATTATAAAACGGTACGAATCCGCCTGCAATCACCAAACTATCTATTCCTGCGGTTTCTATGCACCACCCCAGCGAGTATTGTTCCCGCAGATCTCGTGCAAAACGACGAAGACGCTTTCGGAAGGAAACCCGTTGGGACGGGTCCATTTCGGTTAACACGGCTGACGGAGAGCATTTGCGTCTTGGAAGCATTCCCCGTTCACTTTCAGGGCAGACCCCACCTGGACCGTGTCGAGGTGCTCATCTTCCCCAAATCGGAAGCCGGCCGCCTGAAGGAGCCTGACTGGACATCGGTCATGACGGCACATGGGGATACCTCGGAAAGGCAGCTGGAAGCCAAGGATCATCATGACTGGTACGACACGGGGATGATGAACGCGTGCTGCAGCCTGTTGGTGATCAACCAAGCGAAGGAAGGTTCGCAAAGGCATCCAAAATTCCGCGAAGCCCTCCATCATCTCATCGATCGGGATCAGATGATCGCCGATTTGGGTGGTGACCGGATCTTGCCAGCGCAAGGTTTTCGTCCATCCGCTCCCGATTATTCTGCTGCCAATCGACTCAGCCGTTCCGAGATTGAGGGACTGTTGAGGGAGAGTGGTTATACCGGAGAGCCCATTTGCTTGGCGACGACCTCCTATCACGGGGAGGACGCCCGCTGGTTGCAAGCACGCTGCCAATCGTTCGGGATCAACATGGTGGTTGACTTTAGAGAACCATCCGAATTGGCTGAACACGATTCTGTGCAGCAGCATGATTGTCAGCTGTTCGGGAATGTATACAGTGGCGACGAGGTCAGCGAATTGGAAATGTACCTGCAAAAAAATTACTTCCTTTCTTCATTTGAAGAGGGGACGGCTGCGACTGTCAAAAAAGCGGCGGCGTTACTCTTTCGGGAACCTGATGAGAAAAAGCGCCAACTCATTCTTGCCGATTTGGAGGAGCTGATGCGGCGGACTCGTTCTGTACTGTACCTTGTGCAGAAGAAAAGCAGTACGTCTTACCATAAATCGTTGCGTGGGGTTACGATTAATCCATCGGGGTGGGTAGATTTTCATCGGATTTGGTTTCATCCGTTGGGTAGGGGGTGAAACGTGTTGCTGTTTGAAAGCAGAAAAAGAGTGATCAATCTACTTGGATTGGTCCCTCTTTTTCTAGTTGTTTTTATTCTTGTAATTATTAAAACCAGTGTTCCTTAGATTTTTGTCCCAATATTATTTATGTACCCAGTTAGTTAAAAATAACTAAAAGCATCGGAGTAATTTTTCCTTTTAGTTAAAATAGGCTAACTATGGTTAATTCAATCATAATTAACTTGTTTAATGTAATGCTATAGAGATCCTTTTCCAGACATACTCAACGTGCATCTTAATTTATAAAAACTTACTACAGGTAGAAAGTCGTTATTTCGGTAATGCCGGGAAAAGCGGTTCATTCGGCATTGGGTAGCCCCGTTATAGTACTAGATGCTTACCTTATTCTCAAGAATATAGTTTTCACCTATTTTTTGCTTGATTAATGAAATAGCATTTTCAACTTTTTGCAGAAATGCTTTTCTTTCTGATTCTTGCGTGAATCCCTTATACTCAAAAACTATAGGGTTATCTTCGAATAATTCATCATAGGTGCTCTGTATTTCTAAAAGCATTTTGTCTATTTCAGTATCATTTTTAAGTTCATCGATTAAATCATTATCGAGAAGTTCATCTTTTTCATCGTATACCCACATTGGGTAACACCGATATTCCAAAAATATCTTGATTTTTCTCACGCTTCGCTTCCTCCTAGGGAATAGATGATGGATTAGCTCCTACTATGAATCCATTGTTTCCAACAGTTATTGCAACTCTTTGTTTCTGACCATTAAACACTACCTCATAAATAGGTCTTCCTGTTCCCTTCCCTTGATAACCAACCAGTTTGCCTTGATTGAGTGCCTCCATTACCAAATCTGGAATCTCACTCCGTTCAATACCCTTTTTTGCAAAGTCTTCTGCGTGGTTCATGATATGTTCAAGCCCAGCTTTGGAATTCCCATTTTCAAGCCATACTAATTTTCCATCTGGTGTTTTTGTAACTGCCAAAACATCATCAGGATTATATTTCACTCCGCTATTTGATAGTTCATCCATCAATTCTGATGACTTCCACTTAAAATTACCCGACCCCTCAGGAGTAACATCACACCTATTATGCGTCCAAATACCAAGGTTCGAGACAAAGTACGTATGGAAGTCCTTTACCTTAAAGTTGTAAACCGTGTTATGTTCCTTCCTGACTTCAATCCTCTCAATGGCTAATTCCTTACCATCCGAAGTCGT
>DASQNU010000072.1:0-1674 GCA_035644815.1 Bathyarchaeia archaeon
GCTAACCGTTTGCATCAAGCGACGTCTGTGTTCGGACGAGTTGTCGAAGCTCTTGCCGCCCAATCAGCGAAACCTGCTTTATCTCGCGCAGGGAATTCGCCAGAATAAAGGCCCGAGCCTGTACTTGATTTTGTTTGCCCACACCGGCGATTAACATGAGAGGGGAGTTGGAGTTATAGGCAGCGGTGACGGTTTTTTGCCAGATCGTCATCTTATCGCCGCGACTAGGGGAGAGCCTGCGCACCGTATGGCTGTGCCAGTCGCCGATATAACGCCATTTGCCAGCTCCTCTCCTGTTCAAGCGCCGGACCAGTCTGCGCAAATATTGATCATCAAAATAGATGGAGCGGGGCTCATGAATGGCTCTGGGACCCGGTTCACTTGCGTACGTGATTACCCAGTCGTGCTGGCCCAGTGGGTAACCCATCATGATTCCCCCTGTCTCCACGGTGGTATCTCTAAGCACGGCCTGCTCGATCTGCCGCCATGCGCTTTTCGTGATATACAGTGTGCTCATGATACGCTCCCTTCCTAGCGAATGGTATATGATATGACAAAACCCGTGCAAATGCCATTCAGGCTTACACGGGTTTTGTTCGTAGATAAGAATTTATAAAAATTCTTATCTACATAAGTGCAGCTAAGGCTCCGCCAAAGGCCTGGCGAAGCCAAGTTTTCTAAATCGATTATGCAGCTTGTGAAACAGTATCTGCTTTGCGGGCCCAGTTTACCATTAGATACACGATAGGCGTTGAGACCACCGCAATGATAATTTTCAGGGTGTACTCGGTTGTGATGATGCCCCAGATTTCTTCCAGCGGGATCGTCCCGAAAAAGGCAACGAAGGTAAAGATTACGGTATCGATCAGCTGGCTGACCCAAGTGCTGACATTATTGCGCAGCCACAAATGCTTTCCTTGGGTTTTTTTCCGAATGCCTAAAAACAAAAAGATATCCAAGTGCTGGCTAATGGAATACGCTACGATGGAAGCGAGAGCGATTCGGGGGACCGAGCCCAGGATGGTTTCGAATGCTTGCTGCTGATCATAAAACGGAGCAGCCGGCACGCGGATCGAAATGAAAAAGACCAAGGTCATCAAAATATTGGCAATCAGTCCGGTCCAGACAACTCGTCGGGCGATGTGTTTCCCCCATACTTCCGAGATCGTGTTGTCAATAATAAAAGTAATCGGATAGAACAGAATCGCCACGGTGGCAAAGGCTAGACCGAGATCCGCGATTTTGGTTGCCACGACATTGGCTAGGATCGAGGCGGCTGCGAAGATACCGACCAGGGTAATCAGTTTCTTCGTTCCGTCTGCTACTGGAACAAAGTCTTTCATGTTGATATTCCTCCCATAGTTTTGTTTTAACAGAGGCGGGTCTCGAACTCTGCTTGATACAAGGACATTTCCTCATCATATCTTGTCATGCAGGAGCTTGTAAAGTTCTTTTCCTTTTACTTCGGTACATGCACGCATGGGCGTTCGCCTACATACACTTTAGTAAGCAGTCATCCTGACTTGGAGGTGGCACCGTGTCCAGCATCTTTATGGCCCTTTCCCTGTTCATCAAAGAGCTTGTCATGTTTGTTGCGTATGTAAAAAACAATGCTTTTCCGCAACCGCTTCCTGAGGCGGATGAAGAGAAATATTTGCGCTTGATGGCGCAAGG
>DASQNU010000073.1:0-3870 GCA_035644815.1 Bathyarchaeia archaeon
TGAGCGGCTGTTGGAAAAGCTGTGGGATGAGCAATTTGTGGATGAAAATACGTTGAATGTATACGTGACAAGGGTCAGAGCGAAATTGAAAGAGTTGTCGCTAAACGGTGCAGTAGAGACCGTACGCGGAGAAGGCTATCGCTTGAAGGTAACCTGGGGGGACGGCCATGAAGCTATTCATTCGTGATCAGTTCCTGTTTGTAAGCCTATTTTTCATGCAGCTCGGCGCTCTATTGCTCATATTTCAATTAGATGGCTACAGCAGCGGAACCATCGTGTTGTATGCCATCTTTTTATCATTATTTTTTTCAGGCGTATATTTGATAATCAGATACTGGGCGAATCGAAAAGTGTATCATTACCTAGGACATTCGATCCAGTCGTTGGATGAATTGACCCAATCGCTGGGGGAAACACCTCTGGCCGAGGCTATGGCAGAAGTCTTTCAACAGCATTACCGCTTGTATATGGAACAGCTGCATCTCCATGAAAACAAGCAGCGCGAATACAATACATTTATCCAGCAATGGGTCCATCAGATGAAGACACCGATCTCGGTCATCCATCTGCTGTTGCAAAATGAGGATAGCCCCGCGACGGAAAGCATTCGGGAAGAGGTTGATCGTCTGAAGCGAGGGTTGGAAACAGTGCTGTATACGGCCAGACTGGAGCGCTTTGAGCAGGATTTTCTCATCGAACCGGTCCATCTGCATTCACTGGTGCAGGGAGTGCTATTGGAAAACAAGCGGCTGTTTATCCGCAATCAAGTATATCCCGAGGTAAGAGTGGACGAGCAATGGCGGGTGGAATCGGACGACAAGTGGCTTTCTTTTGTCCTCACCCAGCTGCTCACCAATGCAGTTCGTTACTCAGCAGGGATCAGCCGCAAAGTGTTGATTCAGGCCTATGCCCGTGGCTCGATGGCGGTACTGGAAGTAAAGGATCAAGGCATTGGTATCCCCAAGGAAGATATGGAGCGTGTGTTTCAGCCGTTTTTCACCGGAGAAAATGGACGGAAATATCCGGAATCGACAGGCATGGGGCTTTATCTTGTAAAAGAAGTATGCCGTAGACTGGATCATTCGCTGGAGCTGGAATCAAGAGCAGGGAAAGGGACCACTGTGCGCATCATTTTTCCGGCGGTGGCGAATCCCTTACAGTGATGTAAGATTACGGAAAGCTAATTCGATGGGAAGCGCCGGAAGGGTTGGATATAGTGGGATCTGAGAAGAACACGTCCAGTCTATGAATGGAAACAAGAAAGGAGTACCACTATGGAAATGCTTCAGGTGAAAAATCTCAGCAAAATCTATGGGGGAAATGTAACCTACCGCGCGCTGACCGACATCGATTTTACCATCCGGAAAAGTGAGTTTGTCGGGGTCATGGGACCTTCGGGGAGCGGCAAGACGACCCTGTTGAATATGATCTCGACCATCGATACCCCTACTTCGGGCGAAATCTTGCTCGAGGGGACTAATCCGCTAAAGCTCAAGAAAAAGGAATTGGCCTTGTTCCGCCGCCGCCAGCTAGGCTTTGTCTTTCAGGATTTTAATCTGCTGGACACACTGACGATCGGGGAAAACATCGTTCTGCCACTAACGCTGGATAAGCGAAGCGTCAAGGAGATGGACGAAAAGCTTCAGGAAGTGGCGCAAAAGCTGGATATCGTGGACATTTTGCCAAAACGAACGTATGAGGTATCCGGCGGACAACGCCAGCGTGCCGCCATTGCCCGTGCCATCATCCATTCGCCCGCATTGCTGTTGGCGGATGAGCCGACAGGCAATCTGGACTCGAAAGCGTCGCGCAATGTCATGGAGACGATGGAAGCGATCAACCGTAATGAGAAAACCACAATGATGATGGTCACCCATGACGCGTTGGCCGCAAGCTATTGTCACCGCGTCTTGTTTATCAAGGATGGCCAATTGTATAACGAGCTGTATCGCGGAGAAAGCCGCCAAGCGTTTTTCCAAAAGATTATCGACACGCTGTCGCTGATGGGGGGCAATGTGCATGACCTTTCGTCAGTTCGCGTTTAATAACGTTGTCCGCAACAAGCGGATGTATGCGGCGCTCTTTCTGAGCAGCACCTTTTCGGTCATGATCTTCTTCATGTATGCCATGTTTTCCTTCCACCCGGGGATCGTGGATGGGGAGATCCATTGGTCGGCCGCGATCGGGATGCGTGTAGCCCAGTACGTCATCTACCTGTTTGCCTTTTTCTTTCTGTTTTACTCCGTGAGTGCGTTTTTGAAAAAGCGGGAGAAGGAGTTTGGCATACTCACCGTCCATGGGATGTCGCAGGGACAACGTAATCAATTGATCATCATGGAGAATTTGATCATCGGTTCGTTCTCCATTGTGTGCGGCATTGGGCTCGGGCTGGTGCTGGCGAAACTTTTTTTCATGGCGGCTGGCTTTTTGCTGGAGACCGAGTCGTTACCCTTTTACTTGCCGTGGGAAGCAATAGGGTGGACGGTGGGAGCATTTCTGATCCTGTTTCTGAGCATTACGATTTTCACCTTGCTTTTTATGGGGAAAACCTCTCCGCTTGAGCTGTTGAAAGGGAATCAAAAGCCGAAAACGGAGCCAAAAGCTTCAGTGGTGCTGTCCATCCTTTCTGCGCTCTTAATCGGCACTGGCTATGTGCTTTCTTTGACGGCCTGGGGAGGCTATGTACCGCTCCTGCTCATCCCGGTAACGGCGATTGTCATTACGGGTTCCTACTTTTTGTTTACGCAGCTGAGTGTTTTTGTGATTGGCCTGTTGAAGAAAAATCGTAGTCTTTATTGGCATCGCACCAATCTGATCACGATGTCGGACTTGGCTTACCGGATGAAGGACAACGCTCGTATGTTTTTCCTGGTCTGTATTGTGTCAACCGTAGCCTTCTGCGCGATTGGCAGTCTTGTCTCGTATGCTGATTCCATCAAGCAAAGCGCGATGGCGATCAATCCGTATTCCTTTACTTACACAGCGCCAACATCGTTTGCGCAACGTGAGGAACAACGAGCCATCCTGGAAGCGGAGCTGCGGGCACATGATCCCGGATACCACGCAGAGCATGTGACGCTCATGTATCAGAAGGGTGAGGCAGCAGACGAACAATATGCTGTGGTCAAGCAAAGCGATTATAACCGTCTGGCCCATGCGATTGGCTGGCAGACCGTTTCGGTTAACGGGAATGAAACGATTTTGCTCCATTTTGGATGGGATCAAAATACGAAAGAAATAAGCTTGCCGGAGAGCGGTTTGCGCTTGCAGGTAAAGGAGCAAGTGTTCAAGAGCGTGATTTCCCGTACGGCAGTCAATGCCTCTCTAATGGTGGTAGCTGATGAGGTCTACAACCAATTGCCCGCGAAGCAGGAGCGGGAGTGGTATGGGTATGAGGTGAACAATTGGGAAGATACTTTTACGGTTTCGGAACAGTTGCGCGAACGGTTTGGTACATCGGACATCGACACCTATGATCTAGCCTCCCGTGCGGAAACGTATCATCCGATGAAGCAGATGGCCAATACGATGCTGTTTGTCGGATTGTTTGTCGGGATACTCTTTTTCGTGGCAGCGGGCAGTTTCCTTTACTTCCGCCTTTACACAGATCTGGATACGGATCGTCGGCAATACAGTGCGATCACCAAAATCGGGCTTACGGAGCAGGAGCTTTCTCGCATTATTACGACTCAGATCGCACTTTTGTTCTTTGTACCGATAGTCGTGGCGATGATTCACAGCACAGTCGCTTTTGTCGCCTTGCAAAGTATGCTCAAGCTGATCGGGGTTACCTCGGTGGTGAAGCCTACGGCGATCGTGCTTGCTTGCTTTTTGGCAGTGCAGGTAGCTTATTTTTGGGTCATTCGGAGT
>DASQNU010000074.1:0-11467 GCA_035644815.1 Bathyarchaeia archaeon
GCCAGCTCTTCCCATGCTTTTTCCACAACGAGTGCCTTTTTGGAGACGACCAACTCTTCTTTGTCATCATTTATTTTCGTCACTTTTACATCGAATTCGTCTCCTACTGAAACGACATCAGACACTTTTTCAACATGAAGGCCTGACAGCTCACTGATGGGGATTAGGCCGTCATATTTGTAGCCCACATCAACCAAAGCTTGCTTTTCTTCCACTTTGGTCACCTTTGCTTTGACAACATCCCCGACAGAGAGTGTTTTCACATCTGTAAGGCTCGTTGCGTTGCTCGTTTCTTCCATCATGAACAAAACCTCCTTGAATACCACCCAACTCCTGCGCTACCGGATATGAAGCGGCGATAAAAGTATATATTGCAACCACTGCCGGTGAGCAAGTGATTAGCTGATGACGTCATTGTTTCAGGTAAAATTAGTATTCTTCCACATCAGGTTTTCCATACTTTACACAGCGTTTTTTCGTGTCTATCTATGATTTATATGGACGAATAAGTACTTTGATGCTTTCCATAATGAGCTCAGTTGTTTCTTGCATTACTTCCGAGTCAACTTTCACCGATCGCTGTACGGAAAGATCAATGGGCTTTCCGTAAATAATCGTAATTGGCTGAAACAGCTTGTAAGGACCGACAATACCTACGGGAATCACGGTTGCGTCTGATTTTAGGGCAAACATAGATGCTCCTGACAGACCCGCCCCCACTTCACCAGTTGTACTTCTTGTACCCTCTGGAAAAATGCCGAAGATCTTGCCTTCCTCCAGCAGCTTTAACGTATTGCGGATCGCGCTTCGATCGCCGGCACCCCGCTTTACCGGAAATGCGCCAAATTGTGTGATCAAGTATCCAATAACCGGAATCCGGAACAGCTCTTCCTTGGCCATAAAGTGAACCTGGCGTTCAATCCCGCTTCCTACCAGCGGCGGATCGAGCAAGCTGATATGATTGGAGCACAGAATCACCGCTCCCTCTGCTGGGATGTTCTCCGCTCCAATGACACGCCAGCGAAATATCGTTGAAAATAACAATCGAAAACAACCGCGGAAAAATCGATACAGCTTCACTTTGCTTTTTCACCCATTCGCTTGCAGATTTCTATGATTTGCTCGACTACCTCTTCTATCGTTATTCCTGTTGTGTCTACAAGCACAGCGTCGTCAGCCTGCTTGAGCGGTGCTACTTCCCGTTCGCTGTCTCGTTTATCCCGCTCGGCAATTTCGGCCTCTAGCTCTTCCAGTGAAGTGACATGTCCCTTTGCTGCAAGCTCAGATAAGCGTCTTTCTGCACGCTCTCTAATCGAAGCCGTCAAAAAAATCTTCACTTCCGCATCGGGTAGTACATGCGTACCGATATCGCGCCCATCCATCACGACGTTTCCTTCTTTAGCCAGTTCACGCTGCAAAGCTAGCATCTGCATGCGCACTTCGCCATGACTTGCTACGATGGAAGCGTACTGACTGACTTCCGGTGTGCGTATCTCATCGGTTATGTTGATCTCATTCCAAAAAACAAGTTGTTGTTGTTGATTACGTGCCAAACGAATTCGGTTATTTGCCAACAACTGGGAAACCGCTTGTTCATCTGTCACTGCGATACCTTCGCGCTGTACAGCCCATGCCAAGGCACGATACATGGCGCCGGTGTCAATATACACGTATTGAAGCCGCGCCGCCACGATTTTAGCTACTGTACTTTTTCCTGCTCCTGCTGGTCCGTCAATTGCAATATTCATCTTTGTACCCACCTGCTGCCAAATTTGTCGAATTTTCACAACGATCAAACGCAAAAAGAAAGAAAGCTTCGATCGAAGCCTTCTCGACGAAGCTGTTGCTGACCCCTTGGGTCTTTGCTTGGTATATCATACCATATTTCCAGCGAGTGAGCAAACTTCATGGTTGCGGTGAAATGCCTTCTAACCGCTCCGTTTCGATCAAGACATTCCTTACAGGTGCAATGTCTTTGACGAGCTCCCCTGCCAAAATCAACCCTGCGCTCAGACAGAGCAACAGGATGATCCCTCGCTCAATCCGCCGTGAAAATCGTTTGAAGCGATCATTATAGTCATTGGTTCTGTCCATGAAACAGCACCTCACTTTTCACCGCTTTGCTTATTCACCCATTCCTTTTTTGCGAAGCTCCAATTGACGTTCATAGCAGACCCTTACAACTTTCGCTTGGTCTGCCTGCGATATTTTTGCGAATTTTAAAGAGACCCATTGATGTGTCCCTTTTTCCTCCGGCATTTTACAGCGTGTCACTTCCGCTTCCGCATACGCATGAGAGATTGCCCCCGTCTTATGAGGAAGCACCATCCATACCTGCAGCTTGTCCCCGACCTTGAACCGGTAATGATCGGGACAAGTAAAGGCCATCCCTCCGCCGCTGAGGTCGGTCGTCCGTGCGAGGAAATGGTAGTTACGAGCATTATCCACGATTTTGACGGCGATCTCAATTTGGGTTTCCACACGCAAGTAATTGCGGCGTTGCGTCCGGGTCAATGCTTCTTTTTCCGGAATCTTTAGCAGAAGCAAATGCACATTTTCTTTTTGTTCTCCCACCACTTCTGTCTGAAACTGATAGGTTGAGCCATCCTCTGAAAAATAGAAAACCTCGATGTGGGTGCCAATCGGAAACGGCGACATCTTGCCGGTTTCTTCCTGAATCGGCAACTCGATGGCGGCATGCTCCCCCTGAATATCTGCCACGCGTGATCTGTAAGTGGGTTTGCTTATATTTTCATCTAGGCTGACTTTTTTAATGCGTAACAATTGGCCAATCCGTGGTAGCACACTCACAAGAGCTCCTCCTCCATACACTGCTAGCCAATATTATACACGTTGATGGAGAAGTACGGCAAATAGGGAAAGCTTCGCCACAGCTTTCCCCCTTCCGTCAATACGGTGCTATTGTTAACTATCTAATTTAACGATCTCTTCTTCGTCACCTGTTAACGCATTGATATAGACTCGGTATACGTCGTCTTGCAGGTGTCCCGTAAATTCGTAGCATAGGACTTCTTTGCCGTCTTTTTTCCCTTCAATAATGGCGAGTCGAGGATCACTCACCCGTACATTCGGATTGACCATCGTCCGCGCCTGCTGCTGACTAATTTTTGGTTTATCCAGTTTGCGCGGTTTATGATTAAACAGATACTCCACCGCATGGAAACCGGTCACATCTCCCGTATCCAGCGCGACCTTCAGCGTAATCGCATCGGGATAAATACGGACTCCGTTTTCCTCGGGGACAAAAACGAATACTCCCAGGCCATCGTACGTATCGCTTTCAGCCGCCACCATATCGGGATAACCATGCGCCTGAAGAAATTTGGCTCCGCTGGCGGCGGCTTCTTCCAGTGTGAGATTTTCCTCGGCAATATCCCGCTCATTTAACAGCCAGCTTACTTTTCCACCGCGTTTGGTCACTTCCAGATTGACCGGACTGGTTAATGGCCCGCCAGTCAAACGAATGCTGTAAGCTTGATACTCTTCCGATCGACCATTCTCTTCTACCTCAGCTTTCACAGCATTACGGTTCAGCCCGATGAACTGCAGAGCCGTAGACAGCGCTTCTTCTTTACTCACGGTTCTTCCGCTGATGCCTTTTATCCGCTGTTGTTTCTTGTGATCTAGGCTTTGTACAGTGACGCCCCAATCAACCTCCGGAAACTCCTGCACGCGTTTTTCAATCGTACGGAATCCATCCACAATCGTATTGTCCGATTTTTTGTCATCAGAGGCGAGGGCCGTCTCTACATCCATCCATCGCAGCTTTTTGTCAATCACGTCTGTTTGCACGTGATCCAGCTGCTTCATAATTTGCTCCGAGTTTTTATACAAGCTTTGCAGTGTTTTGTACTCCTGCTGGGAAAGCGGTTCGGCTGCCAAATCACGAACGGCCACGGCGTAAGAGAAATCTGCCACCTTCGCCAAGAACTCTTCAGTATTGTTAAAGGGCATCAATGTGAGCGGTAACTGGCCCACATCGGATTGAGCTGCATATGCCAATCTCCATACATTGGTCAAGCAAGGCGTGATCTGCTTGCGGCTGTTGATGACAAGCGATTTACCCAGTTCGTCATGCAATTTATCGATATGGTAATTTAAATCATGGAACGCCCTTTGATATTGATTCTCCGCTTTGATCAAGATCGAATTTTTTTCATTATTCTCCTGATACCCCCACATTCCCGCTCCGGCAAGAGCCACGACCGCAACCGGGAAGAGGACTCGTGAGATAGCTCCATAAACCACATTGTTTCCTCCCTTCTAA
The DNA here is from genome assembly GCA_035644815.1 of Bathyarchaeia archaeon. Classification (GTDB taxonomy): domain Bacteria; phylum Bacillota; class Bacilli; order Brevibacillales; family Brevibacillaceae; genus Brevibacillus_F. The sequence goes on from DASQNU010000074.1 coordinate 4,289, forward strand.
AGTCACCAGTCCACCAATTCCTCACCGACAAAAAATGTGTTTGCCGATTCTTTTCACCTGCGGCCTGCTCCAAATCCACTTGGACGTGGCAGTCGCAGGATTGAAATAATATGTACATCCTCCTGTTGGATCCCAGCCTTTCAACGCATCCTGCACTGCCTTTCTCGCCTTTTCATTGGGTTCAAGCCAGATTTGCCCATCCGCCACCGCTGTAAATGCCCGCGGTTCAAAAATAACGCCAGCAGGAGTCTCGGGGAAATTGGGGCTTTTCGTCCGATTCAGGATGACTGCCGCAATGGCCACTTGACCGATATAAGGTTCACCCCTGGCCTCCCCGTATACCGCATTCGCCATCAATTTCCGATCATTCGCGGACAACTGGGAAGGGTGGAACGTTTTCTTTTGCTTCGCCTTTTTGGCGGGAGCCGCCCATTCCTGTGAACTGACCGTTATTGCATCCGGTCGTTTCCACTCTTGGATCGATAAGACATAAACCACCCCGACTGTTGCCAGCGCCATCATGACCAGCAGGATATAAAACAAACTCCCACGCGTCCTTTGCATGCCTGTTGCCCTCCTTCACATGCTGCTCTGTCTTAAAATAGTGTGAGTGTGAGCTTGGAGCTTTATGCAAAAAAAAGAAGAACTGGCAAATGCCAGTTCTTTCCGCTCAGGAATTTCCTTCTTCGAGAATTTCAAAGTTCCGATCATTATCACACAAACACTGTTTAAATCCAGTATCCACTAGTCCCTCGGGGCCTCTACGCCCACGAAGTGTAAAGCGTTCACCGCATACATTACAGCGAATGGTCACTTTTGCTCGTTCGTTCTTTGCCACGATTCGTCTCCTCCTCAACTGCTATTGTGGACGATTTCCGCTGGTTTTAGAACCGAACTGATGCGCGCGTTCAATATTTTTTAAGCCAAACCACCACAAAAGGATCATGAAAGGCAGAATCATCCAAAACCAGTGTTCTGTGCTTAAAAAGATTAGATTGTACACAGCATGCAAAGCCACGGGCACTAGCAAGGAAAGCACCAAACGGCGATTTTTTAACCCTGGATCCTCCGTGAACTTCCCCTTGCCTAAATAATATCCCATCCATATCCCAAAAAGGGCATGGCCGGAAACTGGCAGTAAAGCTCGCCAAAACGCAATATTCATGCCATTGATCCATAAGTAAAAAAAGTTCTCCAGTGTGGCAAATCCGAGTGAGATCGCTACCGCGTAGACGATGCCATCATACGGTTCGTCAAACTCCACATGTTTGTAGGCAGTCTGATAAACGACGAGCCACTTGAAGAGCTCTTCAATCAGCGCTGAGGAGATTACCGCTTGAAACCAGACGGCAGTCCAGTTCCACTCGGTCTGCATAATATATTGAAGCATCATAATCGGAAACACGAGCAGGATCCCAAATAAAAAAGATCGGATCACCATCGAGATTGGCTCCGGCTGTAAATTGTCACGCAGATAAAAATAGCACAACAGTGCTATACCGGGAGCAATCGCTGCACCCACCAAGGCAATCATTATGTATTGCTCCTTTACATGGACTACCATTCATCGTACCATGAAAGATAGTTTATTGAAAACCCGCAACAGGAGAGGGTATGTCATGAAAAACGTGTTAGTGATCAATACGGGGGGAACGATCGCCATGTCTGTTGATGAACAGGAAGGCGTAAAACCGGTAGATGATCAAGCTGTTCACAAGATCTTGCCATATGTGCAACAATACGCTGACGTAACCATGATGAATTATGTGAACTTACCAAGTCCCCACATCACACCATCCACTATGAATCAATTGCGTTTGAAGATTAACGAAGAGTGGTCCAAAAAGCCATATGACGGGATCGTTGTCACCCACGGAACCGATACGTTGGAAGAAACTGCATTTTTCCTTGACCTGACGTTGCCGATCACCGTACCCATCGTCGTCACTGGAGCCATGCGCAGTAGCAATGAACTGGGAGCAGATGGGCCGGTGAACTTGATTTCCTCTGTGCGAACGGCTGTCGATCCTGCCAGTCATAATAAAGGCGTGTTGGTTGTATTTAATGATGAAATCCATGCTGCACGCCACGTCACCAAGACACATACTAGCAATGTCGCTACGTTTCAATCGCCGCAATATGGGCCGATCGGTACGATTACGAAAAAACAAGTGGTCTATCACCATGCGCCGCTTGAGCGTGAATACTACCCAGTAGTCCACGCGAATGCCAATGTTCCCTTGCTAAAAGCGGTGGCCGGCATGGAGCCTGAATGGATACAGTTCCTTTTGGAGCAACCCATTGATGGTCTGGTCATTGAAGCCTTCGGACTGGGCAATCTGCCTCCTGCCATTCTCCCTACCCTGCAGAAGCTGTTGGACAAGTCGATTCCGATCGTGCTCGTTTCTCGCTGCTTCAATGGACAGGTGCAGGATGTGTACGACTACGAAGGCGGCGGAAAGAAATTAAAGCAAATGGGGATGATTTTCTCCAATGGTCTGAACGGCCAGAAAGCACGCTTGAAGCTCATGGTCGCACTTGAGCAAACCAAGGACTTTGCGGTGCTGAAGCAATACTTCGAAGGCGAAATTCTCGCATAAATAAAAAAAGACCCGAAATGCATCGGGTCTTTTTTTCGTACTACTACACCCAACCACGGAAACGAGATGCTTCCGCCATTTTGCGGGCACCAACCATGTAAGCAGCTAGGCGCATGTCCACACGTCGAGTTTGGGACAAGGAGTAGACATTGTCGAAGGACTTCACCATGACCTTCTCCAGCTTTTCTTCTACTTCTTCTTCGCTCCAGTAATAACCTTGGTTGTTCTGTACCCATTCGAAGTAAGAAACCGTTACCCCGCCAGCGCTTGCCAATACGTCTGGCACCAGCAAAATGCCACGTTCGGTAAGGATTTTGGTTGCTTCCAGTGTTGTCGGTCCATTCGCCGCTTCTACGACGATGGAAGCTTTGATCTTGTCCGCATTGGCAGCTGTGATCTGATTCTCGATCGCCGCAGGAACCAAGATATCGCATTCCAATTCAAGAAGCTCTTTATTGGAGATTGTGTTTGTAAACAATTTGGTAACCGTTCCGAAAGAATCACGGCGATCCAGCAAATAGTCGATATCCAGGCCTTCTGGATCGTACAATGCGCCATAAGCGTCGGAAATACCCACTACTTTTGCTCCGGCGTCATGCATAAACTTGGACAGGTAGCTGCCTGCGTTTCCGAAGCCTTGGACAACTACGCGAGCGCCTTCGAGTTGAATGCCGCGGCGTTTCAGTGCTTCGCGGATGCAGATGGTTACCCCTTTTGCCGTCGCAGTCTCACGGCCGTGGGATCCACCCAAAGCAATTGGTTTTCCTGTAATAAAACCTGGGGAGTCAAATTCGCGAATACGGCTGTATTCATCCATCATCCATGCCATAATTTGCGAGTTCGTGAATACATCCGGAGCCGGAATGTCTTTGGTTGGGCCAACGATTTGGCTGATCGCACGAACATATCCACGGCTCAACCGTTCAAGTTCGCGGAAAGACATTTCACGTGGATCGCAAATGATACCACCTTTGCCGCCTCCGTATGGAAGGTCAACGATACCCGCTTTCAAGCTCATCCAGATTGAGAGCGCTTTAACTTCATCCTCAGTCACATCTGGATGGAACCGGATTCCGCCTTTTGTCGGACCTACAGAATCGTTGTGCTGTGCACGGTATCCCGTGAACACCTTTACTTCTCCATTATCCATGCGAACTGGGATGCGAACTTGCAGGACGCGCAGAGGCTCCTTCAGTAGTTCATACATCGATTCTGGGTAACCAAGCTTTTCCAAAGCTTCTCTGATCACCGTTTGAGTAGATAGTAGCAGATTCATACTTTCTGTTTGCTTATCCGACCCTTGGGTGCTGCCGGCTACCGCTTCGTGTTTTCCCATTATTTACCACCTCAAAATTGTTGTCGGTAAATCCATCGTTAAGTATACACGCTTGTATCAGGGATGAGAAGCTAAAAATTGCGCTTTTTCCTTTTCGAATAATAGTCGGACCGTTCCAAGCGTGCCATTTCGGTTTTTTATCAATGAAAGCGTGATGTCAGCCGTCTGTCCGTCTGGCGAACTTTTCAGCGGCATCGCCTCATATTGCAGGATTGTGTCTACCGCTCCTTCTACCACTGGTTGGAGCGCAGTCTCTCCCTGCTTCTGAATAGAGGCAGAGGTTATGATGGCTGTGTCCCATTGTCTTGACCAATGATGCAAAAAGTATGCGGCAAGCGCTTGATTATTGTGGAGAAGATTGCCGCTGCCATCCCGCATGGTGATCCGGAAGAAATCATCAATGAAAATGACCGGAACCGAACCGATTGATTGGATAATGCGGTTAATCGTCTCTTCAATCTCTTGCAGGGTCACGTCAAATGTCCCCTCAATCGTCCACATATGCTTGGCAATCTCCGCATATTGCTGTGCGGCCGCATTAACCCGTTCTACTTCGATTTTACCTGCGAGCACATCACGCGGAGGTACTTTCAGGATCCTTGCCATGCTACGGCACCAAAGCTTATAGGCTGTCATTTCCCACGATACATAGACAACAGGCGTGCCGTTCTCCGCGATCTGATCGGCCATTTGCCGCAGAAACATCGATTTTCCGCTGGACACCCCACCCGTAATCAAATATAGTCCTGTCGTTAACCCGCCTACCAACTTGTTATCAAGATCGGCAAAACCGGTTTTAATGCCGGATACCAATCCTTTCTGCCGTTTTGCATATTCCTCCGTAAAAACGGTTACATTGCGTGCGTCAGGAAAAACAGGCATTTTTAGATTTTCCGAAACTGCCTCATTTAATAAGTTCATATAAAGATCCAGTGGTTCTTGAACGCGAGTGAACAGATCGTTAACATCATGCAGCCCTTCAGGCAATTGAACGACAAAGATCTCGGTAGCGATACCTTCCAGCATTGCTGCGATCTTGACGCTCTCTCTACGGCCGGCATCATCATTCGAATAGCTGATAAACACCCGTTTGCCACTCAACGCTTGCGCATGCTGCTCCCGAAATACCGAGAACTCAGGAAGAGCAACTGCCGGCAATTTTGCTTGGGATAAGGAGAGTACATCAAACACGTTGCGGGTCACAATAATATCATCGGCAAGGTCGATGATCGGATGATTGAAAAAGACATCAGACTGCCCAATCAAGCTGCGATATTTGGGCTGCCGGTTATCAATCGCTCTGCCAACGAGATCTACGACTTTTTCTTCCGCATCCATAATCGGAAAGACGATGCAATTCTGAAAATATCCGCCGAGCATCCCTTTTTCCGCTTGAAAGCCTATTTTCACATTTTCAAAACCTAAGCGAAACAGTTGGACCGTATTCGCTTCGATGCCCCTTCCCTTCAAATACTCGAGGGCTTCCGGGTTCATCTGATTTGCAAAGTATTCAGCCATTTCGTTCAAGTCTTCCCAAGAAAATCGTTTGGTTACTTTTTGCCGATCTTCCATCATTTCACCCCCCAGGTCTGTCACAGTCATTTAAGCTCCCTTCTGAACTTGACGTTTTCTTCCAAACGCGTTATGATCGCGATGATTTCAGACCAGTCACAAGGAGGCCACTATGAGTCTGAAAAAAATCCTATTTGTCTTCGCACATCCTGATGACGAAAGCTTTACGGCAGGTGCTACGATCGCCAAATATGCAGCGGGTGGAGATACGGAGATTTCCCTCTTGTGTGCAACTCGCGGGCAAGCTGGAAAATGTGGTGAACCACCCATATGCAGCCGCGAAGAATTGCCCATGGTCCGTGAGCAAGAGCTGCGAGAGGCAGCCGCGATATTAGGAATCCACAACGTCGACGTGCTCGATTATGAGGACAAACACTTGGCGGATGTCCCGCTGCCCGAGCTCGCAGGTAAAATCGAAGCTGCAATCCGGCAATATCAGCCACAGGTCGTCGTAACCTTTGCGCCTCATGGCATTTCGGGTCATCCCGATCACCACGCCATTTCTGTTGCAACCGATCACGCTGTCACCCACATGAAGTCGGATAATCCGGTATGGAAGCTGTACCATGTGACGTTGCCATCAAATGCACCATTTGTGAATCGAAATGTGCATACAGATCCGCCGGAAAGCATAACGACCGAGATCAATGAGCCCACATACGTTCCTGTTGTAGCAAAAGCACTGCTTGCTCATCGTACGCAGAACATGTCTGTCGGCCGCGTATTCTCGGGCATCTTCGAGGGCGATTACAGCCATGTCCGACAAGTGAATTATTTTATACTGGTATGGCATCGCATCTCCGACTACCACCTGTCCGAAAAGGAAACGGATTTGTTTGCTGGTATTCGTTGATACTTCCTTATACCCGCAAACCCGTACAACTGAAACTGGAGAATACCTTTACTTCACCAGAAATATTCGTTGACGCTTTGGAAATTGGCAAGTTTATCCTTTCCGATTTCCCAAGCAAAAGCGCCCGGCTATGTAGGAGACCAGGCGCTTGTTTTTATGCGAAATGCTTGCATATCTCTTTTACGGCATCATCCGCGAATACCACTTTCCCGTATTCCTCCAAGACATGAATCGTCGTTGGTGTCGCTTCTCCGTATTCGGAAAGGATCGAAATCATTTTCTGATATCGTTCAGGCTCCAGATCAACCTCTTCCAGAACCAAGTAATATTTCCCTTGATAAAAGTAAGCGGATCCTCCATACGTTAAAAATGGATTTACCCGATGAGCTGCTTCCACCATATGTTCAAAGTCTCGGAAGGAATAGATAACCATATCGCTTTCTTCCAAAGTGACTTCTAATTCGTAGACATCTTCTTCAAATTCTTCTTCCCGTTCTGTGGTTGAGCCGGTCTTCCCGCGTGTAACGATTACGACCATTCCTTGTGCTGGCAAGGCGAACACTTCAACGGCAACAGGACCTGACACTTCAAATCCTAATTCATGATAGGCCTGTTCCATCATGTCGTTGAACAGTTCATGTACTTTAGGAATGTCACGCCACATGTCTTCTTTTTCAATTCCTCGCTCCGAAAGATCGTCAAACGTTAAGAAGATCCGTATCTTATCCGTACCAAGGCGTTCAACACGCATGACTGTCCCTCCTCGCCATCCGTCGTATTACAGGTTATGAATTACAGCCTGTAAGGGTTCTCCGCAA
>DASQNU010000075.1:0-6949 GCA_035644815.1 Bathyarchaeia archaeon
AAAAAAGACGAAGAATACAGTCGCTCCCAACCAGATCAGGATCGAAAACAGCAAGGTTACTCCCCATTTCTCTGAAAACATGCAGACCACTCCTTTCTTTTCTTTGACAGCAAGCTATTCCGACTGCGGCTTTTGCAATAACCGCTGAAAAAAGAGTCCAAGCTCTGCAAACGTTTTTTCCCGGTCAAAATCCGGTGAAACGAGACTTTGCAAAGCCAAGCCATCGATGATTGCATTGATGATGACTGCCCACGTCTCGGGGGACATTCCCATTAACGGAATTCCTTGTTCTTCTGCCACCAGCTGACGTATCTTATCCGACAGCATTTTGTTCTCAAACGAAATCAGTTGGCCCAGCTCCTCTCTGATTTCTTGGTGGTTAAAGCTGCTGACCACCAATGAGAGAAACAGCCGATGATAGAAGGAATCCGGGCAGCAGCGTTCTTTTGCCGCATCCAGCGCTTCCGGAATATCAAATTCATGTGTGGGTGTATGCGATATCTCTTTCCAGGAACCTTGGCACACGTCTTTTACGACATCCAGCATCAATTGATTTTTGGTGTGGAAATGGTAGTACACGGTCCCCTGCGTCACATTGGCCTTCTCAGCGACTGTTTTCAGCGTCAGTTTTTCCATGCCATTTTCCACGATGCAGGTCTTGGCTGCTTCAATAAGCTCCTGCTTGGAAACGACGTTCGGTTTTGCCACTATGCTCACTTCCCTTGCTTTTATGGAATGACAACAAAGTTAGTTATACAACTAACTAATAAAAATATATACCGTTCCCCAGAAAAAGGAAAGACCCTTGGGTACGAACAAATGAAGAAAAGGAAGCAGCATCTTTGCGCTTCCCTCATGATTCCCTCGGTACCCTTTACTCCACATGTTCGTATAGCGTAACACTTTCAATGTAATTGATGAATCTCCTCAATTCCATTGCTTGTTCCCTGCTAATATCTCCAGACTCGTACATCCGATGAATCTCAGAACGTTCGATGTCCATTACTTTGATCCGGAGTTCTTCCTTTTGCTCATCACTTTTTTCATTGAAGGGCAGCGTATGCCTCCTAAAGCGTTCGATCAGCCTTTTATAATCTGCCATCACTGCATGGACGACCTCTTCTTTTTCAACATGCTTTGCATATTCCCCCAACCTTTGATGAGCTGCTTGCAATGCATGTAGCTGGATATCGCGGCCGATTTGCAACGGAATGTATCGGCTCCCCTTTTCCTCTCTGTCATACAAGCCTATGAGATGTTTCCAGGCCCTTGTCACTTTTCCGAGTAAATACATCCCCCCAGAGCGTGGAGTCGTACAGAGAGCTTCTTCCCGGTAATCAAGTGACTTTTCAAACCTCTCAAAAACGGCTGGATCCATCCCATCCTGATCCATTACTTTCTGGATATATTGCCTCTCCGCCTTTAATGCCATCAACCGTATTTCTCTTGCTTTTTGCTGGTAATGAAGCGTCTCTTCTACCTTGGCATCCTGTTCTGGCTGATATCTTGCAAACATCAGCTTATATTCATCGATCAGTTCATAGGCTGCTGCTGCATTTTCCTCCGTCATCTCAGCCCTGATTTTTTTAATGGCGGCACGCAATAATTTTTGCCGGGCTTCATTCAAATCCATGATATTCGATGGCTCGTCCTGATCAGGCTCCCTTTTGCTTAAAAGAGGCAAGAACATGGTGGCAAGGAGTAAGGTAAACAGAATGACTCCCGCTGCTAGGAATAGAATCAGTGAACGCTGGGGAAATGGCTCTCCGTACATAACGACGAACGGAATCGAAAGCACCCCGGCCATGGTTACGGCTCCGCGGACTCCCGTTAGGCTGATCAGCAAGGTCGATTTCACATGTGGACTCGCAGCATTTCTGGTTTTCCCAAGACGATATTCGTAATACGAGAAAATCAACGACCACAAAAAGCGGATCGCCAAAATCGCCGATCCAATGGCAATCACATACCCTACCAGCAACCAGTTGTTGATATTGGGGTTTTCCACGGTTTCAATCATGGAGGAAGGTATGTTTAGCCCTAATAACAGAAAGACGATTCCGTTCAACACAAATAAAACAAGAGACCAGATGTTTTCCGTAAGAACTTGCTCTTCGGCGTGCCAGGTTCCGGTTTTTTCATTGATCAGCGAATGGACAATGCCCGCCACGACTACCGCAACCACGCCAGATGCATGCAATAGCTCCTCGGTAATGATAAAAATCATAAACGGACTCAAGACCTGCAGCAGGGAGTGAAAGGTAACATCATTGATTCCTTGTTTACGCAATGAGAATCGTATCCAGGTAACAAGCAGTCCAAGAATCAGGCCTAAAATGGCACCAGCCAACAGCATATAGGTAAAATCAAAAACTGCTCTCTTCAGGGAAAAGTACCCGGTTACCACTGCAGCAACCGCATAGTTGAAAGCCACAAGACCCGAAGCGTCATTAATCAGCGATTCTCCCCGGACAAGATGCAGTACTTTTTCCGGAATATGAATGCGCCTGGCAATCCCGTTCACCGCAACTGGATCTGTCGGTGATAAAATCGCTGCCAGTGCAAATGCAGCTGCCAAAGGAATATCCGGGATCAACCAATGAATAAAATAACCGCCGCCAATCGTGGTTAATAACACCAGAACAATCGCATTGCCAAAAATAGGGGCTCTCAACTTCCACAATTCGCCCCGCGGAAAATGCCTTCCGTCGTTATATAAAAGCGGAGCAACAAAAAGCAGTAAAAACCACTCTGTTTCTAGCTCAAGAGAAAAACCTTGAAAAACAAAGGCAAGGAGAATGCCAAACGCGATTTGCGTTAATGCCGTTGGAATAGACGGGATATAATGGCTGATGATATTTGAAATCAGTAGACATAACAGTAATAGTAGTACGGTCATCAATATATCCATGGAAACGCTCCATTCTGGATAATGATTACAGTTACTATTTCTGTTTTATCTATAATTAATTCGCGACTGCTCAATTGCAGCTTTGCACGGATGATATCATTGCGCAGCTTCCCATTCAGCAATTTCCTTCCTTACCCGCGGCGCCACCTTTGTGCCCAACAGCTCAATGGCTTTCATGACATCTTCATGCGGCATCGTTCCTACTGGTACGTGCAGGAAAAAGCGGGTGATCCCTACTTGCTTGCGCAGGTGAATGATTTTCTCCGCAACCGTGTCCGGATCGCCTACATACAGCGCTCCCTCAAAGCTCCGTGCGTGATCAAAGCTTCTTCGGTCATAATGCCCCCAGCCACGCTCCCGCCCCAGCGCGTTCATCACTTGCTGGGTAGAAGGGAAAAATTTATCCGCAGCCGTCTGCGTGTCTTCGGCGATGAACCCGTGTGAATGCGACGCCACGGGCAGCTTCGATACGTCGTGGCCAGCCTGGGCAGCGGCTCTCTTATAAAGCTGGACAAGCGGCGCAAACTGCAGAGGACTGCCCCCGATAATCGCCAGCACTAGCGGCAATCCGAGGAAACCGGCACGAATAACGGATTGCGAATTGCCACCGCTGCCGATCCAGACAGGCAGCGGATCCTGCACGGGTCTTGGGTACACACCGAGATTGTTGATCGCCGGACGATGCTTGCCGCTCCACTTCACTTTTTCCGATTCGCGTATTTTCAACAGCAGCTCCAGCTTTTCATCAAACAGCTCATCGTAGTCTTGCAGATCATAGCCAAACAGCGGAAAGGATTCGATAAACGAGCCGCGACCGGCCATAATCTCGGCACGTCCGTTTGATATCCCGTCAATCGTAGCAAAATCCTGAAAGACACGGACTGGATCGTCGGAAGAAAGCACCGTGACCGCACTGGTCAGCCGGATCCGCTTCGTCTGTGAGGCGGCAGCAGCCAGTAAGACCGCCGGAGAAGAAGCTGCATAATCTTTGCGATGATGTTCACCTACACCATATACATCTAACCCGACCTGATCAGCGAGGACGATTTCCTCCACTACTTCACGCAAACGCTGTGCATGACTGATCACTTCGCCGGTTTGAACGTCCGGTGTGGTTTCTACAAATGTGCTTATTCCGATTTCCATTTGAAACGCCTCCCATTTTTACGGTTCCATACTCAGCGATGTTATGTGAAAAGCATTCCCTTAAAAAGGACATGTGTTACCGATGACTTTTTTTTAGTTACTTACTATTTTCTCAAAGGAAAGAGGAAATGAAAAGCTTTATTCTTGCAGTCATGAAAAAAAGACTAATCACTTTACGCTGCAAAAGTAATTAGCCTTTCTATCATCACTAGTTTTTTAACGTACGTTTCAAGAATTCCCTTGTGCGCTCTTGCGAAGGATGATTGAAGATTTGCTCAGGAGTGCCTTCTTCGGCAATCACACCTTTGTCCATGAAAACCACACGATCGGATACTTCCTTCGCAAACTCCATCTCATGAGTCACAATCAGCATGGTCAGCCCGGATTCCGCAAGCTCCTTCATTACTTTCAGCACCTCGCCGACCATTTCCGGGTCAAGCGCCGATGTCGGTTCATCAAACAGCATGACATCCGGTTCCATGGAAAGCGCTCTGGCAATGGCCACACGCTGCTTTTGACCACCGGAAAGCTGCTTAGGCTTCGCGTTTACGTATTTGTCCATCCCCACGACTTTCAAATATTTCATCGCGACACGTTCTGCCTCTTCTTTGGATCTTTTCAGTACTTTTACTTGTCCGACTACGCAATTGCCGAGTACATTGTGGTTATTGAACAGATTAAACTGCTGGAACACCATGCCGAGATGTCTGCGATAGGCGAAAATGTCATGCTTGTCATCCAGGATATTTTCCCCGCGGTAGATAATGTGACCGCCACTCGGTTTTTCCAGCAGATTAATACAGCGAAGCAGTGTAGATTTCCCCGATCCAGAGGAGCCGATGATCGAGACGACTTCCCCTTTGTGTACGGAAAAATCAATGTCCTTCAATACTTCGTGCGTGCCGTACGATTTGCTTAAGTGTTGGATATCAATAATGGTTTCCATGCGCTCTCCTCCTTTTCTCAGGAATGATTACTCATTGTATAGTTGTCCGGTCCATCCAGTTTTCTTTCGAGATAACGCAAAAGTCTGGAGACGATCAGCGTCAGGATAAAGTAAATCACACAGGCGACAAAGAACGATTCAAAGTAGCGGAAGTTATTTCCGGAAATCGATTTTGTGGTGAAATACAACTCCGTTACCGAGATCACGTTGAGTACGGACGTATCTTTGATGTTGATGACAAACTGATTCCCGGTAGCAGGCAGAATATTGCGGATGACTTGCGGCAGGACGACATTCCACATGGTTTGGAAATGGTTCATCCCAATCGCTTGCGCCGCTTCAAATTGGCCTTTATCGATGGAGACAATCCCGCCGCGGACGATTTCCGCCATGTATGCTCCCGTATTGATCGATACGACAAAGAATGCGGCAAACAGGCGGTCCATATCGACCCCCAAGGCTAACGCTGAACCATAATAGATCACCATTGCTTGCACGATCATCGGGGTGCCACGGAAGAACTCGATATAAATAGAAAAAATGACGTTGATCGTTTTGAGAACCCCTCTTTTCGCTCCCCGCTCAGGCATCGGGATCGTACGGATCACCCCAGCCAAGAGACCGATCGCCGCACCCAAAATCGTGCCGACTAAAGAGATCAAAAGCGTCATCCCAGCTCCGCGAAGGAACATGTGCCAGTTTTCGGAAATGATTTTGATAATCCACTCTAAGCTCATCTTTTACCTCCATTCTGCCTAGATCAATCATAAGAAAAACTTCAATGGATGCCCTCTCGAAGGAGTTGTCGAATCCTTCTTTAGTGGAAGTTTTTCATGCTGTATCAGGCTGATTAGTCGTGAAGTCTATACCTTCTGATACAGTCATAAAACCGACTGCATGTGGATGCAGCCGGTCTCTCGATGTGATTTATTTCGCTGCTGGCTGATTCTTGATCGCAGCGTCCATGATGCTAGTGCGCTCTTCTTCAGAGATGCCTTTCAGAATTTCATTGATTTTTGCCGTGTATTCGCTGCCTTTTTGCAGACCTACCGCGATCGCTGTATCATCTTCAGATGTCGTAAAGCCTTCTTTAAACTCTACCATCGCAAAGTTCGGGTTTGCTGCGGAAGCACTTACCGCTTCTGGGCGCTCGGACACGTATCCATCGATCATGCCGGATTCAAGCGCCACACGCATTGCCGGGAAGTTGTCCATCGCAGGCTCTTGAACAACACCTTGGATTTGGTTGATCACGGAGTAGTGGAAGGTGTTCAACTGTGCGGTTACTTTCGCACCTTTGAAATCTTGGATCGACGTAGCCCCTTCATATTTTCCACCTTTTTTCACAACCATCACAAGATTCGATTTATAGTAATTGTCGGAGAAATCGATCGTCTGTTTACGTTCTGCGGTTGGAGACATCCCCGCGATGATGGCATCGATTTTGCCAGATGTCAAAGCTGGTACAAGACCATCCCATTCGGTTTTCACGATCACTAATTCTTTGCCAAGACCCGCTGCGATCTTTTTCGCGATTTCTACGTCGTAACCGCCCGCATATTCGGCGTTTCCTTCGATTTTCACCGCGCCGTTGGCATCATCCATTTGTGTCCAGTTAAATGGAGCATAGCCCGCTTCCATCCCTACTTTAAATGTCTTGTCTTCGGATGGCGCTGCAGCATCAGGCGTGCTGCTAGTGCCAGTTCCGCAACCTGCTAACAATACAACTGCTGATAGAAACAATGCTATAAATGGTGACTGTTTTTTCATTTATCTTCTCTCCTTTTGAATGATTCTGAGGGCTATAAAAACGCAAAAAGCGACCTGAGAAAGTCTCAGGTCGCAGTACATACATCTCTGCCCTAAATACCTCTCTTTTCCCCAGTTGAGATAGCACAACTCAATGGACCGGGTCGTCCATTGAGACAGTCCTGCAGCTCTTAACT
>DASQNU010000076.1:0-5060 GCA_035644815.1 Bathyarchaeia archaeon
ATCGGGATCATCAAAACGCTATGGAAAATGGGGTGGTAGCACGTGTTAGTCGGACATCAGACCTGGGTGTTTGAATCAAAACCGGTCATACTAAGCTCGTCTGCCATCGGTGGGCCATTTGAAGCAAAAGGGCCGCTTGCAAATGATTTCGATACACTGCACGGGGATTTGTTGCTCGGGCAGGACAGCTGGGAAAAGGCAGAAAGAACGCTGTTTGAAGAGGCAGCTGACAAAGCGATTGAAAAAGCGGGATTGGCCAAGGAGAAGATCACCTTTATGCTCGGAGGAGATCTGATGAACCAGACGATCTCTGCCAACTTTGCCGCACGAACATTGGGCATCCCGTTTCTGGGCATCTTTGGGGCTTGCTCAACCGCCATGGAGGGGCTGGCGCTAGCCGCACAGCTAGTGGATTCAAGAGCAGCCGAATACGCATTGCCAGTAACGGGTAGCCATAATGCAGCAGCCGAAAAAACGTATCGCTATCCTACCGAGTACGGATCGCAAAAACCGCCGACTGCCCAATGGACGGTGACAGGGGCGGGAGCGGCCGTCGTAGCCGCGAGTGGAAAGGGACCGCGCATCACCTCGGCGACGATTGGCCGTATTGTGGATATGGGCCTGTCTGATCCCTTCAATATGGGAGCTGCGATGGCTCCAGCTGCTCTCAGCACGATTGAGGCCCATTTTCGTGACCTGCGGCTCGATTTTTCTCATTATGACCTGATCGTGACAGGAGACTTGGCGCGGGTTGGTCATACCATCCTCTCTGAGCTGTTGCCCAAGCATAATGTCAACATCCCATTGGATCGCTACAAGGACTGCGGTATGCTGATTTACGGAGACAATCCCACCGTCTGGGCCGGCGGGAGTGGATGTGGATGCTGTGCAACCGTTACTTATGGTCATTTATTGAACCAGATGAGAGCGGGAAAATGGCAGCGGATGTTGGTAGTGGCGACAGGTGCATTGCTTTCCCCGATCTCCTTTCAGCAGGGAGAAAGCATTCCATGTATCGCCCATGCGGTATCGATTGAGAACGAATGAGGGAGGCCGTTCACAGTGACATTTTTGTGGGCGTTTCTTGTAGGTGGATTCATTTGCCTCGTTGGACAATTTTTAATGGACGTGATGAAGCTGACGCCGGCACATACGATGTCAACACTGGTGGTCGCCGGAGCTGTCCTGGACGGATTGGGACTTTATGAACCATTGATCAGTTTTGCAGGGGCCGGGGCGACTGTGCCGATTACCAGCTTTGGCAACGCCTTGGTTCACGGGGCTATGGCGGAAGCGGAACAGCATGGATTAGTCGGTGTTGTGACGGGGATTTTTGAGGTAACGAGTGCTGGGATATCGGCTGCGATCGTATTTGGCTTTTTTGCTTCCCTGCTTTTTCGGGCGAAGGGCTGACGTTTTAGGTGTGAACGTCAGCACGCTGTTGTGACGGAGTTTTCCAAACCAAGCGGGGAACCGACTGCCTGGATAGGGGTAAACCACTCTACAAAAATTCCAGCCGGTGAATGGTGAGTGGTCGTCCGGATGCAACGATCTGATGAACAAGGACAGCTATCCATTGTTTTTTCTCCATCGGTTCTGCATATGACCACAGCCTGGTGATATCTCGAAGGAGCGTTTCCAGGTTTTTGGGCATGGGGATGCGATATTCCTCGTGGTACATCTTTTGCAAAAGAGCAGTGGGGGCTAAAAGGCGTGCTGCATAGGAAAGAAAGAGCTCTTCTAACGCAGCCTCCCGGATCGCAGGAGCATCACATCCTTTTTGGCGTTGCTTTTTGCAAAAATAATAGCGATTCTGGTAATAAAGGCCTTCCTGTTTTTTCGTCCGGATCGTTTTCCCATACATCAATGCTCCACAATGCGCGCAAATGAGCTTTCCTGAAAATAGGAAATCGGAGGCGAGCGCACGTGCATGCTGTTGTCGCCGCGCTCCCAGTAATCTTTGCGCAGCTAGAAAGGTCTCCTTGTCGATGATCGGGGGATGTGTCCCTTCCCGGATGATCCAGGCATCAGGGGCGTTTTTTTTCTGTCCGCCCTCCGCGTAATTCCAACGCAGAGCACCATAGTAGACGTGATTTTGCAGCATATGGGAAAGCGTAGCAGAACTCCAACGGGCTCCGGATCGGCTGGGAAGCTTCCTATCATTCAATTCCCGGGCGATATCACTGAGACTTTTGCCAGCTTCGTGCAGGTAAAAAATGGTTCGGACCACTTCAGCTTCCTGGGGATTGATCTGCAGACTTCCTTGCTGCAAGCGGTAGCCATACGGCGGAGGTCCTCCCGGTCGTTTTTCCTCTTGTGCCATTTGCTCCATCCCCAGCTTTACCCGCTCTCCCAGGTTTTCGCGTTCCCATTGAGCAAGTGCCGCTACTAGTGTAATGAACAAGCGGCCTATCGCAGTCGTAGTATCATACACCTCGGTACAGCTGCGAAAACTGACTTGCACACGCTCCCATTCCTCCAATAATTGATAGAGATCCAGAACCGACCGAGTAAGCCGGTCAAGCCGATAGACCAAGACGATATCGATCATTCCCTGGCGGACATCGTGCAGCATACGCTGCAGAGCTGGACGGTCAAGATCCTTGGCGCTGTATCCGTCATCGATATAATGATTGACAATCAGCCAATCCTGGGAAGACGCATACCAGGTCAGCTTTTCACGTTGGGCCGCGATGGAGAAACCATCCTTTGCTTGTTCCTCCGTACTGACACGGATGTACAGAGCGGCGCGTTTCACCCTATCTCCACCTTCCCATGCCTTGAAAGTAAGCATGCTAGATCTTATCTCAGGGGAAAGGAAGATATGCCAAAAAGGCCTCTCTATCCGTCTCAGGCGACAGAATGGAGCAGGCCCATGTCTATGATTCGTATGCTTGTCATTCCTTACAGGTATCTCCGGGCTTGAGTTCTACCCAATCATGGCTCCAGTGCTCAATGGATTCAATGACGGGACGAAGATTGGCTCCTTTTTCGGTCAGCTCGTATTCAATCCGTACCGGCATTTCCGGATACACCTTGCGCTCAATAATGCCCTCTTCTTCCAATTCCTTCAATCGTTCCGACAGCATTTTATCGCTCAGCTGCGGTACAACCTCTCGAATATCCTTGAAACGAACTGGTCCGGTTAACAATACGCGAATAATCAATCCAGTCCACCGCTTGCCAAGAATGCTTATCGCGTGTTCGTATTTGGGACACATCTGGGTCAACGGATTCGAATGTTCCATCTGGGTCACACCCCTGTATATCTGATTCTTATCTACTGTATCATACTTACTTGAGAAAAGTAAGTGCAGAGGGGGTAACCCATATTTTACCTGTCTGTGATGATGAACACGAAACACCTCCGCCGACATAGACTACCGCATGAGTCAAAAGCAAAGAGGGTGGAGTGATGAGTCAAGCCGTCATAGGCATTTTAACGTGGCGAAGCGGCACCCGGTTTTCTGAACCGGCATATCTTCGCAGACTGGTGAGAGCGGGCCGAGAGCTGGGAGCGATCGTCTACTTGTTTTCCTATCAGGATGCCCATCCGGCCAAGAGGCAAATCTATGGCTTTGTCCCCGGTAAAAAGGGGGGATGGGTGCGCCGCTGGCTTCCCTGGCCCGATATGGTGATTGATCGCTACCGGAAGCGCGTGCCAGCCTATATCCGCTTTCGCCATCGCAACCATTTTCCGTATGCTAACAGCACGTTCAGCAAAAAATGGAAAATTACAAAGCTGCTTGCGGATGAAACAGCCACCAGACCGTGGATACCGGAAACGGTCGATTACAGCAAGCCTCGTCTGTTGCACATGCTGAGGCGGCACCCGTTGCTGTATGTGAAACCAGGAAATGGCACGGGCGGCAGGAGCATCTTAAAAGTAGCGGCTACTGCGAAAGGCTACCATCTGCAAGGGCGCGACAAGTTTCAGCGCGTGCGTATCGCCCGGTTTGCTTCAGAATCAGCGACAGCCGCTTATGTAGAGCGATGGGTGCATGAGCAAAAGATTCAAGATGGTCCATTTATGGTACAGCAGGGGTTGCAGCTGTCTTTATTGCCCAATCGGGTGGCGGATGTGCGGTTGTTGATTCAAAAGGATGAGCGAGGTGAGTGGGATGTGACGGGTCTTGGCGTACGTGTAGGGGCGGCCAACAGCTCTACGTCCAATCTGCATGGTGGAGGACGTGCCATCCCTTTTGAGAGGTTCATGAAGGAGCGCTTTGGGGAGAGGGCGGAAGAGATCCGTCATGAATGCTGCCAGCTTGCATACCAGACAGCCAGTACGCTGGAGCGGCACTTCGGACGGATGATCGAGTTTGGACTGGATATCGGCATCGATGTGGACGGAAAGGTCTGGTTAATTGAAGTCAACCCCAAGCCGGGCCGCGAGATTTTTCGCGAAATGGGACAGCTTAAGACCTATAGGCTGGCCATCAGGCGGCCTGTCCAATACGCGATCCGATTAGCTCAGGATGCGAAGCGGAGAACCGTCCGGATTCATCACTGATGATTTTACCCCTATGCACGAAGGCGGGGAACCGATGCTCAACACCCATTCGCCTACTTTCGTTTCCGAAGAATCACCCAGCGGGAGCGGGCGTAATTTGCCGCTCGGTTTTATTTTGATGACAGCATAGTCCCGCGTCCGATCGCTGGCGATAAACTCCGCTTCATACACACGGCCATTATAATGTTTGACCAGGATGGTCTTTGATTTTCCTATGACGTGTTCGCTTGTTAAAATATAGCCATCGGGGTGAAAAATAAAGCCGGATCCGTAGCTGCGTTCCGAATGCGTATCAAGGGGCTGCTGCTGATTGACTAGAAACTCCTGCAAAAGCTGATCGATACTCCTGTTCGTGGAGCGATCTTCGGTGACGATCGAGACAACCCCTTCTTTTACTTGTTCCACGAGTGGCACGAAAAAGTTATAGGGGTGCAAGCTGCTCTTCACAGGATAATTTTTATTTTCGTATGCCGACCATTTTCGGCGTTTCATCCGCTGATCCCCCCACTGCCGATCGATATGGTTCATAGTATGGCAATCGCGGAGG
>DASQNU010000077.1:0-8044 GCA_035644815.1 Bathyarchaeia archaeon
AGCATATTCCGAGTACTTTTCGGGGACCTCACAATTTTACATGCGGTCATGGCGGAATTGGCAGACGCGCTAGATTCAGGTTCTAGTGGTGGCAACACCGTGGAGGTTCAAGTCCTCTTGACCGCACCATATCTTACCTAAACATGCGGACGTAGCTCAATTGGTAGAGCGTCGCCTTGCCAAGGCGAAGGTCGCGGGTTCGAGACCCGTCGTCCGCTCCATATGTGCCCTTAGCTCAGCTGGATAGAGCGTTTGACTACGAATCAAAAGGTCGGGAGTTCGAATCTCTCAGGGCACGCCATTTTATGTATATTGTTCTTACCTAACATATTGACTAAAGTTAGGTAGTTAAGTTCGGGAAGTAGCTCAGCTTGGTAGAGTACTTGGCTTGGGACCAAGGGGTCGCAGGTTCGAATCCTGTCTTCCCGACCATTTTCAATAATTGATGCCGGGGTGGCGGAATAGGCAGACGCAACAGACTTAAAATCTGTCGGGAGTTTCTCCCGTACCGGTTCAAGTCCGGTCCTCGGCACCAAATATGCGGGTGTAGTTCAATGGTAGAACTCCAGCCTTCCAAGCTGGTCGCGTGGGTTCGATTCCCATCACCCGCTCCATAATGAACATATAAGGGTAATGCAGAAATGCATTACCTTTTTTGCTGTAGCTATATGAAATGAGCGATAAGCTGCTAAGTAATAAATGTCGAAATTTGATGAAAATTATTACTAGTAGAAACATATGTTTTCATGTACAGTAAGGCTAGATCGTTTACCTAAGGTAGCGGATCTCTCTTACCTAGCCTCCCGCATAAAGCAGGAGGCCTTTTTATGAATCAACTGGTCAGAGAGGAGTGGCTTATAAAAAGGGAAGTGTAATAATAAAGCGAGTTTTCTCGGCATCGGATTCACAGCGAATATCGCCGTTATGTTTTTCAATGATGTTTTTACATATGGATAATCCGATGCCTGTTCCATTTCGCTTGGTTGTAAAGAAAGGCTGAAAGAGCTCGTCCAGAATTTCTTTGGGGACGGCTTCTCCATTATTTTCGACGATCAGGGAGAGTTTCTCACGATCGGTGTATGCATAAATGTGAATTTGTTTGTCCGTTTTTTTAGAGACCGCATCTATCGCATTATGAAGCAAGTTCAGCAATACCTGCTTTAATCCCTCTTCATAGCAGTAAAGAGTACACGAGACGGATATGTCTTTTTGCAGCAAGACATTTTCACCAACAAGCCTAGGTGTAATGAGGAGCTCTACATCATTGAGCAATTTGACCAAAGAGGTTTCTTTATACACTTCATCCAAAATCGGTTTTTTGGAGAAACTGAGGAAGCCTGTAATTTGTCGATGAAGATTTTCAAATTCATGCATAATCACATCAATATAACTTTGCAGTTTTGGTTGTTCTTTGGTCGATTCACCGATTAATTTTAAAAAGCCCTCAATTGCACAGAGCGGATTCCGAAGCTCATGAGCCATATTGGCGGCAACCTTCCCGAGAATGGTCAGTTTGTCATTGTGTAAAAAGGAGATGGTCTCTTCTTTTTGTGTCAATTCTCGGTTAATCAATTGCTCATAATGATAGGTTGCCCAGTAAACACTTTCATCCATGGCATGTCCAATGCGTTTTTCTAAGTAAAGAATATCGTCCTGGGTAAGATTCCAGGCTGTCAGAGAAGATCGTAATACACTCCAAAATACACTGCGATAGAGCTGGTACACTCGCAGGATCGCAGAAAACGGATAGCGTTGGGAACGCATCCACTCACTCATTTCCAAAGCCCATGCTTGCATCGGTGCATCGACATTCTCTACTAAGGAGCGTGCAATCAATATCGTGCGTTTTTCTGCGTAATCCCGAGGGATCGACATGGGGAAAATATCATGTTTCTCAACTTCTCGAAGCCATTCGGCAGTAATCGCAGGTGACATCATTAATATTTTTTTCGTAATTTCCTCAATATTCATCGCAACAGTCTTGAGCATAGACCTCCCCCCACATTATCGTAAAGGATGGGGGACTTTTGTACAAGGTAACAAATTCCTAAAATTTACAAAAAAACAGACTTTTTTCCGACAAAACCTTAGGGAATTTTTGCGGTTTTTATCGTAATTCGCCGGCAGCTGGCAGACAATGGAAAATAGTGCATGCACAATGCGGAGGAGGACGTCATGATGCAAAAAAATTGGCAGGATCCACGATATTGGACAGAGTGGTTGGTACAAATTGAAAGTGTCGTCAATTCACCGGGGGAGGCTCATATCGCGAAACAACTTTATGAAGCCCTCAAAGAGTGGCCTTATTTCCAAAAGCATCCAGAGTATTTGTGGCTGCAGCCGACAGGGGAAGCAGCAATTACTCGGTATAATGTCGTGGCATTGGTCCGCGCAGAGACGCCCACGAAAGAAACAACCATGCTCGTTGGACACCTGGATACGGTTGGAATCGACGACTATGGGCAGCTAAAATCGTTGGCAACACAGCCTGAGGAGTTGCGAGAATCCATGAAGCAGCTGGCTCAAGTACCGGAAGAAGTGAAAGCGCACCTGCAGGATCCGGATTGGATGTTTGGCCGCGGCTCAGTGGATATGAAAAGCGGAGTGGCTGCGAACCTGGCTGTGCTTTACCACTACAGCCAGCATCCAGAAGAAAGAACGGGGAATCTGCTGCTTGTTGCGGAGTGCGACGAGGAGGACAGCTCCAATGGCATTTTGGCGGCCGTTCCTTTTATTAACCGGCTGGCTGAGAAGGAAAACCTGAAGATCACTGCCGCGATTAACAGTGATACGGTTATGGCGCGGTATCCGGGGGACCCTCATCGGTATATTTATTTAGGGACAGTAGGGAAATTATTGCCCAGCTTTTATGTGAGTGGAAAGGAGACACATGTGGGTCAAGTCTTTGATGGCTTTGATCCTAATTTGATCTTGTCTGAACTCACAAAGGAGCTGGACTATAACCCTGAGCTGTGTGACGAACTTGCCGGGGAAATTACCCCTCCTCCGGTCAGTCTCAAGCAGACCGATCTGAAACCATATTATGATGTTCAGACTCCTTTAGCAGGCTTTGCGTATTACAATTTTTTGGTGCATTCCTGGTCCCCAAAAGAAGTAATGGACAAATTAAAAGAGAAGGCGATTCTAGCTTTTCAGCGGGCCATAGAGAGCTACAAAGAAAGATACCAGGCATATTGCCAACGAGTGGGGCAAAAACCCAGAGAAATACGGCTGCAGCCGCGTGTATACACGTACGGAGAGTACCTGCAGAGCTTGCTTGTAGTTCATGGCGAGTCTTTGACAAACGCACTGAACAAGCATGCTGAGACGCTGATGCAGGACACATCCTTGGATATTCGCTGGCACTGCTGTCGCATGGTAGAGGAACTGCATCGTTGGGACCCAGAAAAGGACCCAGTTTGCATTTTGTTTTACTCATCGCTCTACTCACCGCGGGTAGCCCTTTCTGAGGAAAACCCCCGTGATCGCCGACTGAAAGAAGCTGTGGAGCATGCGGTTGCAAAAATTCAGCCGATCTACACCAATCCGATCGAGATCCGCCAATTTTTTCCCTACATATCCGATATGAGCTTTGTCTCGCTAAGCGATGATCAAACCGGGATAGAAGGCTTCACGACGAATATGCCGGCATGGGGGAATCGACACCATGTTCCGTTTGACGAGATCCGGAAGCTGAATGTACCGATTGTGAATATCGGCCCCTATGGGTTTGATGCCCATAAGAAGTGGGAGCGAGTCGAGATCACGTATTCATTGGAGATTGTACCCGAGCTGATCAAACAGACAATCGCTCATTTGTGGAGCGATAAGTAGAAAAGTTCTTCATGAGTTGCCCCTTCCTCGCATAAGAGTAAAAGGACAAAGCACAAGCGGGGGAGAGGGATGGACGGCCAATTTTGGGTTCATTTTTTGCAAATCATGTTGATTGATCTGATGCTTAGCGGGGATAACGCTGTGGTTATCGGTATGGCATGCAGAGGTCTGCCGTTGCACGAACGGCGGAGAGCCATCATTTACGGGACCTCTGGAGCGATCCTGATACGCGTAGGTTTGACTGGTATGACAACATGGATGCTCGACATCCCTTTGATAAAGGCGATGGGAGGAATCATGCTCCTGTGGATTGCCTACAAGCTAATCGTCGGCATGGAAGCCGAGGAAAGTGAGGTTGCGTACAGCACAACGCTTGGGCAGGCAGTCAAGACAATCATTCTTGCGGATTTTATTATGAGTCTTGACAATGTACTGGCAGTAGGCGGGGTAGCGGATGGAGATTTTATGCTGGTTGCGTTTGGCTTGGCATTTAGTGTTCCGTTGCTCATGTGGGGGAGTGCGTGGATTTCTCGATTAATGGAAAAGTATACCACGCTGATATATCTGGGGGGAGCCATTCTTGCCTATACAGCGGCAGAGATGTGCTTGCAAGATCCTTATGTGTGGCAAATCGCCAATCGTTATTTGCTCAATCATGCCTGGACGCCCGTCATGATCGCATTCCTTCTTGTCTTGATCGGCCGGTGGAAACGAGTTCAATGAGAAAAAGCTGCAGGAGACGTAAATTTCGTCGAGACTGTAGCTTTTTTTTCTTGATGGGAATAATGAAAAGGAAGATCACACCACGAGAAGGAGTAGGATTGCAGATGAATACGGGCATTTTGCTTCTGTGGGGCATATGGGACGCCTTGTATCAGCGCTGCACTAGGCTACGCTATATCGAGAAAGGAAAAAACATTTTTCGCATTGTCCTGTTGACGTATCGGGGGGAGAGCTTGATCACATCTGACCAAATACAGATTCAAAGCGGTGATATG
Organism: Bathyarchaeia archaeon; assembly: GCA_035644815.1. Taxonomy (GTDB): domain Bacteria; phylum Bacillota; class Bacilli; order Brevibacillales; family Brevibacillaceae; genus Brevibacillus_F. The sequence continues at coordinate 4,833 of DASQNU010000077.1, forward strand.
ATCATCAAGCTGCATATTCACAATTATTTGTTTGCCTGTCTATGTCGTGATGTCAAAGATGAGGTGCGGCTTGTCCTTAAGCTGCGAAGGCATATTGTCAATTCACTGCCGCAGCTCGCTGCTTATCTGCAGTCGCTGCCTGAGAGAGACCAGATCAAGGGGATTGTTGGGACAACCATGCTGCATAAAGGGGTTGAACCACTTGGCTTCACCATTTCAGATGTTCCCATGAGCTGGTTTTTTCGTTACAAACGGTGGTATTTGCGCTTGATGCTGCGCATTATTCATCCTCAAGGGAAAGAGAGAGTCATGAACTGGAACGAACAAATGCCATTAAAACGGGTGTACATGTCTAAAGAAGAGCTGTTAAGGCGCTATCTGCCTGTTGAAGAGATCGGGGAAAGCATTCGATGAACAAACGAGTTTGTATTGTAACAGAGGGGTGGGCCGGCAGTGGACACCGTATGGCAGCATTAGCGCTGCAAGAGGCCTTACTGGAGAAATCCGCACAAAGCAAGGTGGAAGTTCTCGATGGACTTCATACGATAAGTCCCTTATTACGCAAAATATCACAAGCTTCTTATATGGGTAGCCTTCGTTATTTTCCGAAGGCATGGGATCGGGTGTATGCACGTAATCACTTATGGAGTGCCTCTCTCAAGAAGCCATTGGGGGTCATTTTAGGCAAGCGTATGGTGAAGAGAGTGATCAACCCTTATCAGCCGGACATTGTTGTTGCTACTCACGCGTATTGCCTGTCCGCTTTGGCAGAAGCAAAAAAACATGCAAGGCTCCCTTTTTCCTTGGTCAGTGTATGTACAGATTTTCATGTGAATGATTTTTGGATTCATCCATCGATTGATGCGTATGTGGTAGCAAATCAAGAAATTGGGCTGGCCTTACAGCGGAACTATCATGTAAGGCCCGAGGCTATTTTTCCGTTGGGAATCCCGGTGCGCACTTCGTTTGCGAAAGAAAGCGGGAAGCGAAAAAAGGAGTGGAGAGAGCAGCTTGGTCTGAAAAGCAATCAATTTACGATTATGATCTGCGGGGGAGAAGGCGGATACGGGAAAATCAGAGAAGTACTGGAACGGCTCATTCAAATGGGCAGACCACTGCAAATCCTTGTCGCAACGGGCAAGAACCAGGAGTTGAGGCAGCAATTATCGCAGGTAATCGCAAGAAAAACGACACCGCATGCGGTGCATGTATTGGGATATATCAAGGAGATTTGGGCATATATTGGCGCTTCCGATGTGCTCATCACCAAACCTGGAGGAATTACCTGCTCCGAAGCGCTGGCCATGCAGACGCCTATGATTCTCTATGATCCGCTGCCAGGACAAGAACGGAAAAATAGTCAATTCTTATGTAAGCACCAACTGGCACATGAGGCAAAACATGTTGAGGAAATCGTGCAAATTCTGGAACGCTGGCAAAGCAAGCCGGAGCAGCATGTACAGGCAAACAGCTTTGAACGATTCGCGCGACCTGATTCCGCTTATCAGGCTGCGGAATTGATTTTACATCTATAAAATGGAAGGATAGTAGGAGTGAAAAACATGAATGAAACACCCCTTACTCAGACATATTAAGTGTACAAATGACAAGGAGGTGATAGAAATGCCGAACAACGGATCCCGTAACAACCTTCTGGTACCGCAAGCGAACCAAGCTCTGGATCAGTTAAAGTATGAGATTGCTGCTGAGTTTGGTGTTCAATTGGGCGCAGATACTACATCTCGTCAAAACGGTTCTGTCGGTGGAGAAATCACCAAGCGTTTGGTAAGTTTTGCTGAGCAAAACCTTGCCGGCCGCGGTTAATGTGCTTCTGATGACAACATCAAAATAGTTGGATGTAGAAGCCCCTTGGTTCATTCCAGGGGCTTCTTCTTTATCTATTGGAAATATTTATAGCTTGCAATCAATGGCTCGTCCGGTAGAATGGAAAATAGGTTTCTACATACCTTGGCATCCCTTACCAACGAATGTTGGCAATCCTGGCAAGATTACGGTGATTTTTGTAGACATGCCAAAAATCACGAATCTTCGGAGATCATAACAGAGAATTAGACTATCTGAAGCAGTATTGTCTGTTCTCGAAAAAATTGGAGGGTGATGAGAATAAAGAAGCTGATGCTAGCCTCTATGACGGCCTTACTGATGATGGGTATGCCGGTCGTACAGGCGGAAGAGGGAAGTACACTACAACAAACGGAACAAAAAGAACCAAGCACGCCATCCACTTTTACGGACGTTCAAGGACATTGGGCACAAAAAGAGATCGAGCAGCTGTATGTCAATGGTGCGATTCAGCCCAATGAAACCGGTCTTTACCGTCCGGATGATGCCGTTACGCGTGCAGAACTGATCACACTGTTTTTGGCGGCCAAAGGCATCCAGTCTTTGCCAGACAATTCTGTACAATTTGCGGATGTACCAAATGACAGTTGGCTGGCACCCATTGCGAAAACGGCTTATCGACTCGGGTATTTCCATGGTACCGAGTTGAATGGACAACTTTATTTTAAACCAGACGAGCCGGTTCAGCGACAAGAACTGATTTCCATTCTGTTGCAGGCAAAAGGGGACAGTGGCAGAGTCAACCAATTGCTGTGGTCAACCACGATCAAAGCCTTGCAGCCTTATGCAGATGGACAAGAGGTTGCACAGTGGAACCAGCGGGGAATGGTCTACGCGTTGCAAAACAACATCGCCAGTGCTTATAGCGATGGAACCCTACAGCCAACAAAGCTAATGACGCGAGCAGAGGCTGCTGTGTATGCCTACCATCAGTTGCTTGATGAGCAGAAGGGCACGTTGCCGCGATTAGCAAAACTCACTACCCCATATAAGAAAACGATGTCCGTAGAAACCACTGCTTACGTTGAGAATCATGTAAAAGCCTATCTGGGCTGGCCACTGCGTCAAGGAATCGTAGCCGTTGATCCAAATGTGATTCCACTTGGAACGCACATGTATATTGAAGGCTATGGATATGCAGTTGCAGCCGATATCGGAGGCGCTGTAAAGAATCAACATATTGATGTATTTTTGCCTTCGCTTCAAGCAGCCATCGCTTATGGAAGACAAAAGGACACCAAGGTATATATTCTCGATTAAAACATATTCCCTGACTTCTCCATCCATACTAATGGTGGAAAGGCGGGGATTTTTTTGTTTCTCTGGATTCTGCTGGTGATAGCCGCACT
>DASQNU010000078.1:0-8870 GCA_035644815.1 Bathyarchaeia archaeon
TCGCCGATTGATTTATTTTGATCGCGGGTTTATCGTAGGAATAGTGTGCAACACCCGGAAAATGGAGGATGACATGAGCGATCAATTGACGCATTTTAATGAACAAAATCGCGCGCAGATGGTGGATATTTCGGAAAAAGGTTCGACCAAGCGAGTCGCCGTCGCAAGCAGCAGAGTGCAAATGCAGCCGGAAACATTGATGCGTATTAAGGAAGGAAAAATCAGCAAAGGGGATGTGCTGGCTGTTGCGCAAGTAGCCGGCATCATGGCTGCGAAAAAGACATGGGAGATCATCCCAATGTGTCACCCGATTCCGTTGTCAGGGGTAGACATTCACTTCTCTTATGAAGGGGAAGATACGCTGCTGGTCGAAGCAACGGCCAAAACGACCGGACAGACGGGCGTCGAAATGGAGGCGCTGACCGCAGCGAGCGTGGCTGTGCTGACGGTGTACGACATGTGCAAGGCAATGGATAAAGGCATGATACTAGGACCGACTTATCTCGTCAGCAAAACGGGCGGTAAAAGCGGAGACTTTACGAGGCAGACATAAAGGCGACCGATTCGAACAGTAGATGGATTATATAATAGGGAAGAAAGAGGAATCGGTATGAAGCTACGCACAAATGCGTATCCAGGGATAATGTGGCTGCTTTTTGCGGCGGCGGTCGTCTTCGCGACAGGGATGGCTTTTTTGTGGCCATTGACCACGCTTTACATTCGTGATGTGTTAGGCAAATCATTAACGACCGCGGGGGTAGTGCTCCTTTTTAACCAGGGTGGCTTTCTCGTAGGAAGTCTAATCGGAGGGGTATTGTTCGACCGTTGGGGGAAACGGCGTACGCTGCTTACGTTCACGATGCTTGCCTTGCTCGCTGCTTTTGGCATGGGGATGTGGCAGGATCTCTGGATTTATGGAGTGCTGCTCACGGTGACCGGCTTATGCTCCGGGGTTATCTATCCGGGGATGTATGCGTTGGCGGGTGTGTTCTGGCCGGAGGGAGGCAGAAAAGGGATAAATCTGGTCTACGTGGCGGTGAATGTTGGGGTAGCGCTGGGATCTGCTTTGGGCGGTCTGGTGGCGACGCTATCCTTTCAGTGGACCTTTTATGGAAATGGCTTCGTGCAAGTGGCGGTTTTGCTTCTGTTCTCGCTCATGCTGACAAAGGGGCATCTGCAAAATGCAACCTCACCTAGTGTTGTCAATGAGGAACCCCAGCCTGTGGATGCGAGTGGGATGCTGCGGATGAGCGGTGGAAAGAGTCATTTGCCGATTATGATGCTATGCACTGGCTTGTTGATTTTATGGGTGGTCTATGTGCAATGGCAAAGCAATCTGGCTCCTTATATTCAGAGCTTTGGGTTAACCCTCGCTGACTACAGCATGCTGTGGACGCTGAACGGCGCGATGATATTATGCGGCCAACCAGTCATCAGCTGGGTGATCAAGCGATTTGCCCGTACGTTGCATGCGCAGATTCTTTTAGGCTCCTACATTTTTGTGTGCTCGATGTTGATTCTGTCTCAAGCATCCACCTATGCAGCGTTTTTTACGGCGATGCTGGTGATGACCCTAGGAGAAATGCTCGTCTGGCCAGGAGTGCCGACCATCGCTTCGGAGCTAGCACCACCGGGCAGAGAGGGCTGGTATCAAGGCATGGTGTCCGGCGCTTCCTCCGCAGGCAGGATGATCGGTCCATTGCTGGGGGCCATCCTGATGGAGTCGTTGTCTCCGATGTGGATGATCGTCATCATGGCGGCCTGCTGTCTGATCGCCGTGTTTTTCTTCAGCCAGTACAAACGTTTTGCAAAAACAGGTTCCGAGCTGGGGATTGACAGATCTGCACTGACTCGCTAGGATAAAGGAAGTTTATTGGATGAAAAAAAAATATGTACTTATCCAGAGAGGTGGAGGGACTGGCCCGATGAAGCCCGGCAGCGGATCCGCAGCGTGCAGCTTGAGAAGCACGATGCAGATGCTGTGCCAATTCCAGCAGGAGCATTCCTGGCAGATAAGGTGCGGATATCAAACCCCTTTTTCTGTATGGAAAAGGGGTTTTTATTTTGAATGGAAAGGAAGAACCGACATGCGTATTCAGCCATCTTCCATGGTGGAGCGACTGCCCGTACAATTTTTCTCCACCTTGGTTGCCAAGACCAATAAAGCAATTGCCGCAGGACACGATATTATCAATCTGGGACAAGGAAATCCAGATTTGCCTACCCCTCCGCATATCGTCGAAGAGCTGCAGCAGCAAGCGGCGAATCCGCTGCATCATAAATATCCTCCATTTCAGGGACGCCGTGAGTTGAAGGAAGCAGTGGCTCACTGGTACAAGCAGGAGTTTGATGTGGACCTCGATCCGGAGGAAGAGGTAGCGATTCTTTTCGGAAGCAAGACGGGGCTGGTAGAGATCTGCCAAGTCCTGATGAATCCCGGCGATGTAGCGCTTGTGCCAGATCCCGGATATCCAGACTATTGGTCCGGCGTCGCGGTCGTAGACGGACGGATGGTCATGATGCCGCTTCGTGCAGAGAATGATTTTCTGCCTGACTACGGACAGTTGGCAGCGAGTGATCTGGAGCGGGCCAAGCTGATGTTTCTCAATTATCCAAATAACCCGACAGCTGTGAATGCACCGGTTTCCTTTTATGAAGAAACCATTCGTTTTGCCCGCAAGCATGAGATTGTGGTCTGCCATGATTTTGCCTATGGGGCGATCAGCTTTGACGGGAAAAAGCCGGTCAGCTTCATGCAGATTCCTGGAGCAAAAGAGGTAGGGGTCGAGTTTTACACCTTGTCGAAAACCTATAACATGGCCGGCTGGCGTGTAGGGGCGATGGTAGGGAATCGCGAGCTGGTTCGCCTGATCAACCTGATCCAGGATCACTATTTCGTAAGCCTGTTCGGCGCTGTACAGATGGCGGCTGTCCGTGCGATGACCGATTCGCAAGCATCCGTGCGTGATCTGGTAGCGATCTATGAAAGCAGAAGAAACGTATTGTTCGATAGTCTCCATGAGATTGGCTGGAAAGCGAAACCGTCACAGGGCTCCTTCTTTGCGTGGTTGCCGATTCCGTCAGGCTATGATTCCATTCAATTTTCCGATTTGCTGCTGGAAAAAGCGCATGTTGTGGTCGCGCCGGGCGTGGGCTTTGGTCCAACGGGCGAAGGCTATGTGCGAGTAGCGCTGCTTTCCGAAGAGGCACGACTGCGGGAAGCGGTGCAGCGAATTGCGAAGCTTCATTTGTTTCAAAAATGAAAATACGATCGAAATGAACCTGGTCCGATGACTGGGTTCTTTTTTTTGGTCTATTATGCATTTTATTTCTATCGATTCTCAAACGATTATGTAAATTTACCAAAAGGTTACAAGAAGAGTATTGCCAATTATAATTGGGAATGATAATATTTATCAATGAGAATGGTTTTCATTATTGATACTTACATTCAAGTGAACTGCTTACATAAAAACTGACAAACAATCAATCAAGGAGGATTTTCATCATGCAAACAATTTTAGTAGTTGGTGGAGATAGGTTGGGCAATATTGTGGATTTGTTGCAGCAGCAAGGGTTTCGCGATGTTCACCATGTCAGCGGGCGCAAGAGCTCCCAAACGGGTATCAAGATTCCAAGCGGCGTACATTTGATTCTCGTCCTGACCGATTTCATCAATCATAATCTGGCAAAAACGATCAAAGCGCAAGCGAAGGACAGACAGCTGCCAATTCTGTTCTGCAAGCGTTCTTGTGCGGCCATTTCCAAAGCTTTGCACCAGGTAGCGTAGCATATGCGGAAACGTCTCGGGAGAGTCTAACAACTATCTTGTGAAAGCATTCTCCGGGAGGTTTTTTTACATGGAAAAGCAAAACCATTTGGATGAACTGCCAATCGCCGAGCTAAATGAAAAGCAACTGCAGCGATTAAAGGAGGCAGAAGCACAGCTGAATCAGGGCGGCGACGATGTCTACTTGATCGCGTTTCAAAAAAATGCAAATTGAAACATCGTGAAAATGCATAAAAAAGAACAATGGACCCCGTCTGCTGACGGGGTTTTGCTGTTTTCTACATTTGCAGCATGAGTTCCTCCAAGTACGGCTTTAAGGCGTTAATGCCAATGGCAAAGCCGAGACATTGGCTGGATTGAATGATAAAGGCATTCAACCCGATGACTTCCCCATGAAGATTAATCAAGGGCCCCCCGCTGTTTCCCGGATTGATGGCAGCATCCGTTTGGAATATTTCCTCATAAATACGGCGTGAGACTTGCAGGCTGCGGTTTTTGGCACTGATGATTCCCGCTGTGACAGAAAACAGAGGTCAAGTGCAAAAGGAAGACCACAGAAAAGTGAGATATGTTTATAACTGAGGCGGCAACACTTCCGGAAAACGGTAGGAGATGTGCAGAGAGAATGGAGTTATACGCTTCCCCTTGCTCTTTTCTAAGCGTTCCAGGTGAACGGACGCTAAAAGCAGATGAAGCAACCGATTTTTCAGCTCGGGTCGGGATAATTTGCCATATGCTTGGGCAAACGTGTGGAATGACCGAGGACCGCGCTCTATTCCGGACATCAATGCAAAGTGACGAGTCTGTCGATCTTTAAGCTGCTCCAACTGTTGGGACCATGCAGCAATAGCGGCTATTTTTTCCTGGATGAGCGCACGTCTTCGTGAAAATTCGTCCGCGGTATATAAGCCGGACTCATAGCTGGTATAGACGGCGCTCAGCTGTTTTTCCAGCTCGCGGTGCTGCCGCATACGTACGGCGTGCTGCAGGGTGGAATCATCCTGACGGGCTAAGAGCGGGGAGAGGTCTGCAAAGGCTGGGCAAGGAACGACCTCAAGAAATGTGAGCAGCATTTGTTCCACCGCACGGTATTTGACATACGTACAGCTCAGTGTGGTGCACCATAGCATCTCTTTTTCATACAGACTGTTGCTGCCATCCTTCTTGCGATAAGAGGTCCGGGTGATTTGGCGGACCATTTTTCTGCCGCAGCGGATACAGCGGATCAACCCGGTTAGTTCGTGGAGGGTATGATCGATACGCAGCGATGAAGCGGGAACACGTCTTTTTTGTTGGACTTTTTTGAAATCGTGGGGAGAAATGATGGCAGGATGAGCATTGGGGACAATGATGGTCTCGCCGGCTTCTTTTTTGTTGTAATGAATTTCGCCGATATACACCGGGTTATGAAGGATCTTCTTAATGGTGGTGGGATTCCAAGCGTCACGGCCGGAGGGGCTAGGAATGCCGCAATTCGTTAGACGGGCGGCGAGGGCACGGTAGCCGAGTGGTCTGCCATCTTCTCCTTGCAAATAGGTAGAAAAAATCAGTCGTACCACTTCTGCCTCGTCGGGAACGATAAGCAGGCGCTGTGTGCGTGGGTCAGTCCGGTACCCATAAGCCGGAGTCGAGCCCATGAATCGGCCGGAGCGGGCGTAGGTATGCTTGGCACCCTGCAGCCGTTCACGGATGGTTTCAAATTCTTCACGGGAAAGAAACATCTCAAAGCGAATTTGCCGCAAATCGTTAACGTTCATCGGATCATACAAACGATAGGGTGTCAGGATGTAAATGCGTTTTTGGCGGATCAATTCGTAGACGATGCCATAATCACGAAAGTCGCCACGAGTCAGACGTGAAATCTCCTTGACTGCAATGCAATTGTATTTCTCCTGTTCGAGATCATGGAGGACCTGTTGAAAAATCGGACGGGTTCGTATCTTATCACCGCTTCCAATCTCCATGACCATGTCATAAGGCAGGCTATATTCCTCAAGGACTCGTTCCATCACCGCACGTTGCATGGCGATCGTGTCTTCACCCGTACGTTTTTCCCGTTCGACATCTTCGCGTGATCGGCGCAAGTAACTGATGATCCGATTAATGTGGACACCCTTTGGCAGACTGATCATGCATGCACCTCCAAGCAATAGAAGACTGGAGAGAATACAGCATTCTCTCTTTGTCATTGTATGGGCGTCGGAAGGGAATATCCCGGTATAAGACGTACCATTTTCCCATTGTCATACTAGCATGATTCGTCTACAATCGAAGTATGAGTACATATCCAAATTTTGCTTATATTGCTGGATTGATAGGTGACCCTACCCGTGCGGCGATCCTGAATAGTCTGTTGGATGGCCGAGCCTTGCCGGCAAGCGAGCTTGCCTATATGGCACGTGTGTCGCCTCAGACTGCGAGCGCCCATCTGGCCAAGCTGGTAGAGGGCGGGCTTCTTGGGGTAGAAACGCAAGGCAGGCACCGTTACTATCGGTTGGCCAGTGCCCAAGTGGCTCAAGTTTTGGAGACGCTGTCGACCATGGCACCGCCTGTACAGGTTCGTTCTTTGCGCCAGTCGGATCAATTAAAGGAAGTACGCCATGCGCGGACGTGCTACGACCATTTGGCTGGACATCTGGGAGTAGAAGTGACCAAGCAGCTCCTGGAACGGAAATTGATCGCACAGACCGATGACGGCTATGAGGTAACCACCACGGGTGAAGGGTGGTTTCAGCGCTTTGGGATCGATCTGGATGCTATCCGCCAAAAACGCCGGGCGCTGGCGAGGCCTTGTCTGGACTGGAGTGAACGGCGATACCATCTGGCAGGCACACTGGGTACGGCTTTTACAAAACGGCTGTTTGAGCTGGAGCTGATCACGAGGGCTGCTACGAGTCGTGCTGTCTACGTTACCGAAAAGGGAAAGGAGGCATTTCGCGAGTATCTGGGCATTGAGCTCTAGCATGGGACAATTCCTGCTCCTCATATCTTTTTGCAAAAAGGAGAGGAAGGATCCTGTGGAAACAGAGCTTTTGCTTCGTATTCAGGGTGAGTTTGGACAGATTTTTGTGAAAAAAGCAGCAGCGCAAGACACAGATGCAGAATTGAACGATTTGTATGCATTTCTGCTGGAAGCCTATCTGCTGGATGAAGAACTGAAAAAAGCGGAAAAACCTGCTGATTCGTAGCAGGTTTTTTTGCTTTCACTTACATTTTTCTTATTTACCAGCTTCTTACTTTTCCGAAGGCGCATAAAACCCTCTTTTGGAACAATTCTATACTTGTCATGCTCCTCACGGCAGCAAGCTGTCAAGAGGTGCAGAGGAAAGCGAGGTGAAAGCAATGACTGTATCTACTCAAGTAAAACAAACATTGGCTAGCCTGAAAAGCGCACAAGCCAACCTGGAGACATTTGCTTTGAATACGCAAAACAAGAAAGCGAAGCAGGTGTACACCCAGGCAGCACAAACTGCACAAGGCATTTGCGATACTCTGCAGCAACGTGTGACTGAACTGGAAAATGAAGAGCCTCAGTACAAAGGCTTCTAAGTTGGGTTGCTTGCATTGCTTTCGCTCGTGAACCGGTTTGAACAGTGTGTGTGTAATGGATGAGAGGAGGATGCTCTCCTCTCTTTTTTCCAGGCAAAGGGGGTACATAGATGCCGGGATGGCTAGATGTTATTATCAGTTCGTTTGTCGCTCTCGCTTATCTCTTCGTTCTTGCTCGTGTGATTGGGAAACGGCAAATTTCCAAGCTTACGTTTGTTGATTTTATCATTGCCATCACTATCGGATCGATCTCCGCCGAAATGGCAGTGAAAATAGAGGGATCGATTGTCCACGGATTATTGGCGATGAGCATTTTCGGGTTATTTCCGATCATAAGTGGGTGGCTCTCGATGAAGAGCAAAATCATGCGCAACTTCTTCGATGGAAATGCCACGGTTCTCATCAAGGATGGAAAGATACTGGAAGACAATCTGAAGTCGGAAAGATTGACGACCGAAGACCTGCTGGAAATGCTGCGCGCCGAAAAAGTATTTAAAGTGGCTGACGTAGAATTCGCTGTGATGGAATCGAGCGGAAAGCTGAGTATTTTACAGAAAGCAGACAATCAACCGATCACGCCTAAGCTGCTGGGGATGACGGTCAGCCCGGCGGAGGAGCCGCAAACGGTCATCATGGATGGAGAGATCATGGATGAACCGCTGGCTACGATCGGGTTGAACCGGGCTTGGCTAAAGGCCGAATTGGGCAAAGCAGGGGTGGCGCTTGAAAATGTATTTCTCGGTCAAGTGGACAAGGGTGGAGAGCTCTATCTGGATTTGTATGATGACAAGATTCATGTACCGCAACCGAACAGCAAGAAGCTGACTTTTGCCACGCTGAAAAAGTGCCAGGCTGATATGGAATTGTATGCATTGTCAACAAAAAGTGAAAAAATGAAGCAGCTCTATACACAGGAAGCGCAGCGCTTACAGCGTGTATTGAACAATGTGGAACCGTTACTGATGAGGTAAAGGAGTAGGGAAACGTGGCTAACGAAAAGAAAAAGATGTTCACCCCGACACAGCTGCAATATCAGGCTTTTGCAAAGCAGCATGAACCTCCTCGGCCGCTGGTAAAAAATTTTACACGAGCGTTTCTGGTCGGCGGCTTCATTTGTGTGGTGGGGCAGGCGCTGCAGGAATTTTTCATGCGCTATTTCGATTTCACGGAAAAGACGGCAGGCAATCCGACTGTCGCTGTATTGATTTTCACCTCGGTACTGCTTACGGGGCTTGGCGTGTATGACCGCATTGCCCAATGGGCGGGGGCAGGCACCGCCGTTCCGGTAACGGGTTTTGCCAACTCGATTGCTTCGGCGGCGATTGAGCATCGATCGGAAGGCTACGTATTGGGAGTCGGGGGTAATATCTTCAAGCTGGCTGGTTCTGTCATCGTTTTCGGTACGGTTGCCGCTTTCTTCATCGGGATCATCAAAACGCTATGGAAAATGGGGTGGTAGCACGTGTTAGTCGGACATCAGACCTGGGTGTTTGAATCAAAACCGGTCATACTAAGCTCGTCTGCCATCGGT
>DASQNU010000079.1:0-2476 GCA_035644815.1 Bathyarchaeia archaeon
GCCCAGAAGATGCTGATAGCAGCAGATGTGAGCAGGCAAAAAAGAAAGAAAGTAATTGATAAAATGGCGGCTGTGTTAATCCTGCAGGGTTATCTGGACGCGAGATCGAGGTGATTCCATGAGTGAAGAGATGATGGAAGAGTTTGAAGTAGGCGACGTGATCGCGCTAACGGAAGAAGGTACAGATGAGCCCAGAGATTTTCGGATCATGTATATTTTTGATATCGAAGATCGCTCCTATCTCGTACTTGTTCCGGTAGATCAGGAAGAGCAAGAGGAGTATGAGGTGCACTTCCTGCGCTACGAAGGAACCGATATGCTGGCCCCCATTGAAGATGATGAAGAGTGGGAGCAGGTTGAAGCAACCTTCGAAACGCTGATTGCGGATTTGGAGAAAGACGATAGCATCTAAGAGGGGCCTCGTGCCCTTCTTTTTCTTTTTGATCATGATGCAAGGGCGGACAATCTCCGTTATAATGGAGAACGATATGCAGGGGAGGAGGATAAGATGCAGATTCAAAAGAAAGAGAAGGATAATCAGCCGATGAAGAGCATCAAACAAGACGAAAAGCGCAGACGAAGAGGAAGATTGCCGAAAATCGTTGCCCTCTTTGGTCTCTTACTCATACTGGTCCTTGGAAGTGGTGGATTCTATCTCTATTCACAGCTGCAGCCGGTAGCCGCAGAAGGACAGGCAGTCAAAAAGGCAGTCAGCATCCCGTCAGGTACATCCGTACGCGAGATCGGCCAACTGCTGGAGAAGCATGGCTTGATTCGCAATGGCACTTTATTTGCTTATTATGCACAAAGCAAGGGCATCGGAAATCGCTTGCAGGCAGGTAATTACAATTTCCAAGTCGGGCAAACTATCGATGAACTGCTGGATGTGATGGCAAAAGGGGGAGCAGTCGTCGAAGCCGTACGCTTCACGATTCCGGAAGGGTTGAATGTGGAGCAGATTGCCAACCGTCTTGCTGAGCAAAAGCTGGTCGACAAAGCAGCCTTTTTAAAGGAAGTCAATGAAGGCGCTTTTCCTGAGTTCCCATTCGTAGCCCAGATCCCGAAAAGCAAGGATCGCAAGCATCGCTTGGAAGGGTATCTGTTTCCGGAAACCTATGAAATCAAAAAAGGGGCTACCGAGCGCGAAATCATCGCCAAAATGCTAGGCCAATTTCAAAAAGAAATGAAACCGGAATGGCTGGAGGCATTGAAAAAACGGAATATGACACTGGATCAGGCGGTCAATCTAGCTTCGATTGTAGAGCGTGAAGTCGTGGTCGATAAGGAACGACCAATCGTGGCTGGTGTATTTTATAATCGTATTCGGGATAAGTGGATGCTGCAGTCCTGTGCAACCGTCCAATTCGTCCTGGGAAAACAACGCGACCGTATTACCTTTGAGGATCTCGAAGTGAAAAGTCCATATAACACATACATCAATCCGGGGCTCCCACCAGGGCCGATTGCGAGTCCGGGACGAGCTTCCCTTGAAGCAGTCGCTCAACCAGTTTCCCATGAGTTTTTCTTTTTTGTGACGAAAAAGGATGGGACCTCAGAGCACTATTTCTCCAAGACTTTTGAAGAGCATTTGTCGAAAGATGCAAAAAGTCGAGGAAACTGGTGATTTAGACTGTGTTCGTACCACAACCTGTGGTATACTATTCCGGTTGCCAGTTTTAACGGGGGTGAAACCTGTGATTACCAATCCAACAATAGAGGCCTACCTGACAAAGCTGGTACCCGAGCGTTCGCCGCTGCTCAGCCGCTTGGAAGCGGAGGCAGCCGCAGAAGGAATTCCCATTATACAGCTTCCTGGTGCCCAGACACTGCGATTGCTGCTCTTGATGCATCGACCCACCGCGATTTTGGAGGTTGGGACGGCAATCGGCTACTCTGCGATCTGGTTGGCAGAGGCGGCTCCGCAGGCAAAAGTGGTTACATTGGAGCTTGATCAGGAACGGATTGCTCGCGCAGAGCAGAATATTCGAGAAGCAGGACTTCAAGATCGAATCGAGATCATTCACGGGGATGCTACGGCAGGTCTACCGGATCATTATCGATTTGATTGTCTGTTTATTGATGCAGCAAAGGGTCAGTACCAGAAGTTTCTTGATTTGTACTTGCCCCATCTGGCCGATGGTGGTCTAGTCATTTGCGATAATGTACTGTTTCGCGGTCTGGTAGCCCAGCCCGATCAGGTGGAAAAGCGTTTGCGTCCATTGGTGGACAAGCTGATCCGCTTTAACGAAGGGCTTCGGGACCATCCTTTATTGGAAACAGTCTTTCTCCCCGTAGGAGACGGCATTGCGGTTAGCGTGAAAAAACAACGGACGTAAACGTTCCGAAAAATGTTGCACGAGCAAGAGGAAGGAGACATCATCATGGGTCACCCCGTATTGATTGGGGTAGCCGGGGGAAGCGGATCCGGCAAAACCACGGTAGCTACGGAGCTTTATCGGCAGTTTCAGAATGAGAG
>DASQNU010000080.1:0-3787 GCA_035644815.1 Bathyarchaeia archaeon
TCTGAATCAGGAAGCTACCGCCACGGATCAATTCTTTCGTATCGGACATTGAAAAACACTCCTTTGTTAGATAATCGATCTATCTCGCAAAATGAAAAGTGATTACACGATTTCGAACACTCCGGCAGCACCCATGCCTCCGCCGATACACATGGTGACGACACCGATTTTGCCGCCGCTTCGCTTGAGTTCATTCAGCAAGGAAACGGTCAGCTTGGCACCTGTACATCCAAGCGGGTGACCCAGCGCGATCGCACCGCCGTTTACGTTCACTTTTTCCGGATTGAGTCCCAGCTCGCGGATGACTGCTACCGATTGAGAAGCAAAGGCTTCATTCAGCTCGAACAGGTCCACATCATCAACGGTCAAACCAGCCATTTTCAACGCTTTTGGAATCGCCACTACTGGTCCAATTCCCATCACGTCCGGATCGACACCGCCTACTGTAAAAGAACGGAATTTGGCGATCGGCTCTACGCCCAGCTCAGCCGCTTTTTCTGCGGACATGACGATCACGGCCGCTGCCCCGTCACTCGTTTGCGAGGAGTTCCCTGCTGTAACCGAGCCTTTTACGTGGAAGGCTGGCTTCAGCTTGGCGAGTCCTTCCATGCTGGTGTCTGGACGGACACCTTCATCTGTATCGAATGTATATTCTTTTACGTTCACTTTTCCTTTTTCATCTACACTTACATGCTTCACGGGGATTGGTACGATCTCATCTTTGAATTTGCCTGCGGCGATAGCAGCAGCTGCACGACGATGGCTTTCCACTGCGAAAGCATCCTGATCTTCTCGGCTGACATTGTAGCGTCTCGCCACTTCTTCCGCTGTGTGTCCCATGCTCATGTACGCTTCCGGCATGGTTTCTACCAGCGTTGGATTCAGTGCGATCTTGTGTCCCAGCATCGGCACCAGGCTCATGCTCTCGACGCCACCTGCGATGATCACATCCGCTCCACCCACCATAATTTGTTGAGCGGCATAGGCGATTGTTTGCAGACCGGATGAGCAAAAGCGGTTAACGGTCAGGCCGGATACATTTGTCGGCAAGCCGGCGCGCAATCCGATCAGTCGCGCCATGTTCATGCCCTGCTCCGCTTCCGGAACCGCGTTACCAATGATGACATCCTCGATATCCTCAGGCTTCAGCTGTGGAACGCGACGCAGCAAGTCTTGCACAACAGCGGCACCCATATCGACAGGATGGACATCTTTCAAGCTGCCTTTCTTCGACTTCCCTACTGCCGTACGGGCAGCAGCGACGATGACTGCTTCTCTCATGAATGCTCCTCCCCTTTCCTAGGTCGATAGGAATTTTAAAATTCCCTTCGACATCATTACAACTAAGGCTCAAAGCCAGATACTTGACGTAGCTGAGTTTTACTAATTGCGCAACGGCTTGCCTTTCGTCAGCATGTGTTGCATCCGCTGCTGCGTTTTTTGCGTTTTGATCAAATCCAGGAATCCTTTCAGCTCTAGACCTAGCAAGTATTGCTCATTCACTTCAGTACCTGCTGGCAGATCGCCGCCGGACATGACGTAGGCAATTTTGCTAGCGATGAATTCATCATGATCACTGATATAGCCGCTCTTTTTCATCGCATAAATATTTTGACGGAGGCTTGCATAGCCGGTTTGCCCGATGACACGTGTCTTGCGCGGCTGACGCGGTGTGAAGCCCTCTTTATCCATTTGCAGCACGAGCTGTTTGGCATCGTAGAGCAGATGATCCGGATTTACGCTGATACGATCACTCTGACGCAGATAGCCGAGGTTGATCGCTTCCTTGCCGCTGGTCGATACTTTGGCCATGGCGATGTTCTCAAAGTAACGTGCGACAAACGGGAACGGATCCACCGGCACTGTACCACCCTCTGGCACATGTTCCATCGCACGGAACAGCATTTCCACGGTACCACCGCCGCCTGGCAAGAGGCCCACGCCTACTTCCACCAGTCCGAGGTACGTTTCCGCAGACGCTTGTACGCGGTCTGCCATATAGCATACTTCCACGCCGCCGCCGAGAGTCATGCCATGAGGCGCTGCGACTACCGGACGTCCGCTGGTACGGAATGCTTCTTTTGCCTTGTGGAAGTTTTTCACCAGCATTTCCAGTTCAAAGTAGTTATCATCTTGGGCTTCCATCAACGCCATCCCCAGGTTCATTCCGACGCAGAAGTTCTTGCCTTGGTTACCGATCACGAGACCGCGGTAATTGCGTTTGATTTCTTCTGCAGCAAAATTGGCCAGCTGCAGCACATCGATACCCAGTGCATTGTGCGGTGACGTAAATTCGAGACATGCGACATCATCGCCAATATCGATTAGAGCAGCCCCCGCATTTTTCTTGATCACCTTGCCTTGCTCTTTCAAGGCTGCCAGATTAATTCGTTCTTTCTTTACTTCGACGTCTTTATATTGGCCGCCGATCGCGAATGCAGAGATGCGTCCTTCATTCTTTTGATAGAAGGAAGTTTTGCCGCTTGCCAGAAGCTCTTCGACCAGCGCCGGGACCGTTTCGCCCTCTTCTTTCATGCGGGCAACCGATTTTTCCAAACCGATGGCATCCCATGTCTCAAAAGGCCCAAGCTCCCAACCGAAGCCCCACTTCATCGCTTGATCGACCGCGACGATATCATCCGCGATTTCGTAGGCTTTCTCAGCAGAGTACAGGAAGACTTTCTTGAATACGCTCCAGAGGAACTCGCTACCCTTGTCTTTGCCGTATACAAGCGCTTTCATTTTTTCTGGCAAGCTCTTCGCCGTCTTGGCAGCTTCCAGAGAAGCGAATTTCGCTTTGTTGCGCGGTCTGTATTCCATCGTGTTGTAGTCCAGCGCGAGAATCTCTTTGCCTTCTGCGCTTTTCACTTGCTTGAAGAATCCTTGGCCGGCCTTTTGTCCGAGCCAACGGTTTTCCACCATTTTCAGCACGAACTCCGGAATTCCAAAGACAGCCTTTTCTGCTGCGTCTTCACTTTTGTTTTTCACATTGTTTGCCACGTGAACGTAGGTGTCCAAGCCAACGACGTCCAATGTACGGAAGGTAGCGCTTTTCGGACGGCCGATTACCGGACCTGTGATCGCATCGACTTCATCGACGCCAAGCCCGAGGCGCACCATTTCTTGAATCGATACTTGCAATCCGTATGTACCGATCCGGTTGGCGATAAAGTTAGGCGTGTCTTTGCATAGTACGGTGCCCTTGCCAAGGACGAACTCGCCAAAATGCATCATATAATCGACGATAGCCGGGTCAGTATCTTTTCCCGGGATAATCTCCAGAAGCTTCAGATAACGCGGCGGGTTGAAAAAGTGCGTGCCCAGGAAGTGCTTGCGGAAATCTTCGGAGCAACCTTCACTCATTTCATTGATCGATACGCCGGAAGTGTTGGAGGTGATGATGGTACCCGGTTTCCGATGCTCTTCCACTTGAGCAAATACCTTTTTCTTAATCTCCAAATTCTCGACAACGACTTCGATAATCCAGTCTACATCTGCGATCAAGCTCAGATGGTCCTCAAAGTTCCCCACGGTGATCAAATCCAGGTTCGCTTTGTCCGTTAAAGGCGCCGGCTTTTCTTTCAGCAGGCGATCTTTCCCTGCCTGCGCGATGCGATTGCGCACAGCCGGGTGCTCCAAGGTCAGCCCTTTTTTGCTTTCCTCTTCGGTCAATTCACGTGGCACGATGTCAAGAAGATAGGTCGGAATCCCCACGTTGGCAAGATGTGCGGCGATCCCTGCTCCCATCACACCGGAACCGAGCACTGCCGCTTTGCGAATTTTGCGT
>DASQNU010000081.1:0-8180 GCA_035644815.1 Bathyarchaeia archaeon
TTCCGTATCCGCAAACCATGCCTGTCCTGCTGTGCCTCCGAGAATAATTCCTGCCCCTAAGGCGAAAAAAATGGCTGCGATTGTCATGAGATGATAGCGGATATGAATCATGATTCACCCCTAAAAAGAAAGCATGCGCCATTGCATCCAAAGCATTTGGGCCACATGGCGGGTAACCGGATTGATGGCGAGGATGGCCCCAATTGGCACGAGAGAAGCAGCGACAAATAACGCCCATGCATTCCAGGATAGTCGTGGCTGATATAGCTGACTCACTCCTTTGGCGTCGATCAGCTTCGGCCCGATTTTTGTTCGGACAAGCAGGGTGCTCGCCATACCCTTCCTTCCTTTTTCTAGAAAATCAATCATATTGGTATGCGTGCCAATCGTCACAATCAATTCGGCCTCTTCCTCAAAAGCGACCAGCATGGCTACGTCTTCACTCGTGCCCGGGGCCGGAAGCAGATGAAAAGGGACCTTCAGTTGTTCCACACGGGCTTGGCCTGGAGCTCTTCCATCCGGAAAGGCATGCACGATGATTTCCGCTCCGCATAAAAGCGCTCGATCCGTAATGCTATCCATGTCACCTACGATGATGTCCGGTCGATAGCCGTTCTCCAGCAGCGCATCGGCTCCACCGTCAACGGCAATCAGGATCGGCCGGCATTCTTTTATATAGGAGGAGAGAATCCGCAAATCCTCTTTATAGTGTTTTCCTCGCACGACCACAACCACGTGCTTGTTTATCATCTTGGTTCTCAATGGCAGCTTCACTAACGGCTTCAAAAATAAATCCTTTTCCCACCCAGCAAACGTCAGCGTATTATCAATAAAAGCGGAGAGCGTCCGATCCAGCTGACGATGCGCTTCCTGCCATTTTTCATTCAGATCTTCCCGGTTGATTCGCCGCAGAGAGGCTATGTATTCCCAATCATGCCCATATACATAGAGTCTTTCTCCAGAGATCGCAGCCATCGCGCCATCCACTCGACGTAAAATGGCTTCCGGTGCTTCTCCGAGAACCTCAAACAAAGGGATGCCTGCTTCCAATAGCCTCATCGCACCCATCGCTGGATAGGCCCCTGTCAAAAACGGAGCGGTATTAATCACGGCTCCTACTTTCGCTTCCAGCAAAGATTCTGCCGCCACCTCATCGACATCCACATGGTGTAATACAGCGATCTGCTGCGGTCCTATCCGTTTACTGAGACGTTTTGTCTTCGAGTCGGCGACAGCCTTTCCCACAAGCAGATCGGAGTTGGATCGTTTGCGCTTCAACAAGAATGCCCACCTCCAGTAATTAGTATGACAAATATTACCGGGACTCATTCCCCAAAAAAGAAAAAGAGACCGCACCATTCGGTACAGTCTCTTTCGTCTTTGTATACAATTGAATTTGTTAGACGGTTTGCATCGCGTAATAGATAATCAGCACATCAGCGAACACGAACACAGCCAGGGAAATCAGGCCAAAACCAACGGCAAATTTATTTCCCGCTTTAATCGAACGGATCACACCCGCCGCGATAAAGAACGTTAAAATGATCACAATGATATTAAACAAATTCATACTTTGCCACTCCTTTGAGCAAATATCAGCGAACCGGAATAAGATACCACTTTTGATTATAATGTGTTCACTTACATGACACAAGTCGTTTCATCAAATGTGACAAACCATTCACAATTCCAGTTCAGTCGCTCTTCCTATCGTTTCCGATTTTCTGTCCCTTCATCACAGTTTTATAAGCGTTCTCCATACCAGATTGTCCAGCGGTCTTTTTCTGTGATCGTCCCTTGGGCAGGAAGCTTGCTTTGTACGTGACGAGCCAATCGATCAACCTCATCGTCATCGAGCTCATGCAAAATGGAACGACCCTTTCTGTTCTTCAACTCAGCTGCCAGATCCGCTGCCGAATCATAGGTTTTGCGTGTTTCCCAAACGGTCAATTGGCGAAGTCGGTCAAAGCCCGCTTCTTTGGACTGTGTCATAATGAGTCCACCCTCGGGACGTCGTTGCATTTCTACGTCCAGTAGACGGGGAAACAACGCAAAGAAGTAGCCGCGGATGTGCTCTGCAGAGCCTGGAATATCTACATCAGCGTGTGTCCGATCTTGGACGATCATGACTCCACCAGGCTTCAACACACGATAAGCCTCTGCAAAAAACAGCCGTGTATCCGGAAGATGATGGATCAACGCTCGGGCAAACAGGATGTCCACGCTTTGCTCCGGCCATTGCGTGGCAGTGGCATCGCCCTGATGGAATTGAATATTGTCGACGCCTCGGCAATTTTCAACAGCTGCCTCCAGCATGACTGAGGAAAAGTCCATCCCGATCACTTGCTTGGCACCAAGCGCGGCCCACGCTTTACTGTAGATCCCTCCGCCACAGCCTAGGTCCAGCACGGTTTTATCGGTCGGGTCAACAAGTCCCTTTATCGTTTCCAGCCAGCTTATGTCTGCTTCTCTCCCAACATAGGATGTTTTGTTTTGCTCATCATGAAAATGAATCCCCATGCTTACACCCTTCTTTCCATCAGTTCAATCCGATTGCCAAATGGATCCTCGACAAAGCAGCGATTGATTTCTGGGATTGCCTCATCGCGACGTACCTGAACATGAAACTGTTCTAAGCGTTGAACCAATTGCTCTAACCCGTTAACCCAAAAGGCAGGATGTGCTTTTTTAGCAGGGGAAAACGGCTCCTCAATCCCGATGTGCAAGGATTGCTGTCCACATTGAAACCAGACGCCCCCTCTTTGTCGCAGAGGCTCTGGCTTTGGCAATTCAGGCATGCCCAGGATCGCTCCAAAAAAATGTCGGGCCGTATCCTCCGAGCCAGGCGGCGCTGCCAATTGAACATGGTCGATTCCATGAATAAATAGAGTCATGATGTCATCACCTCTTCCTCTATTTTAGTAGATTATAAAACAGCCCCATACCGCCAACGAGTCGATTTTTGGCAGAGCATGGGGTGTTTCTACGTGTCATTATGGAAGCCTCTGAGACCTTTGCAACGTAATCATGGCAATTTGCGGTCGGCACAGGAAGCGGACAGGCATCAACGTTGTCCCCACTCCCCTGCTCGTATACACTTGCAATCCGCTTCCCCCAGCCTCATAATACCCATCGGGATAAAGTGAACCAAGCTCCGGGACTACCAGATGACCGACGATCGGAAGACGTATTTGACCCCCATGGCTATGTCCAGACAGCTGCAAATCAATCGGATAGGCCGCTGCGGTGCTGGCATAGTCGGGCTCATGCGCCAGGAGGATTTTGCAGCCAGACTCCGGGATGCCCTCCAACGCTTCCTCCAGTTGCGGGTCGCCATATAGCACATCATCCACTCCAACTATGTACAGGCTGTCTCTAGCTCTAGTAACAGTTGCATGCTGATTGCGCAACACACAGAACCCCGCTTGCTTCCACGCCTGACAGACCGCATTCACATCTGTCCGGTAATCATGGTTTCCCAAGACTGCATATTTACCTGCTGGGGCTTGCAGCTGCTGCAAGTATGACATCGCTTCCTCTAGAGAGTCTACATCCTTATCGACAAGATCCCCCGTAAAACAGATTAAATCGGGCTTGCATGCCGCAATGGCTTCAGCTAAACGGATGAATCCCGCTTCTTGCAAATAGTGGCCCACGTGCAAGTCAGTGAAATGACAGATCCGAAATCCTTGAAAAGCTTTTGGCAAGCGCGGAAGAGAAAGCTTCATTTCATGCACTTCCAATGTGTCTCTCTCCGGGAAAAAAGCAAAAAAGCCAATGCGATCAAGCCATTTCCCGATAAGTTCTAACGCCTGCTTACCTAGCTTTGGCTCATTGGGCTTCATACCCGTTTGTCACCAGATCGAGCTTTCCTGTTACCGGATCAATAATGAGTCCATGCACCGGTATTTCCTTCGTAATGAGCGGATGATTCCGAATCATGTCTACGCTGCTTTTCACACTTTCCGTCACATCGTCAAAGCCATGCAGCCATTTATCCAAATGGATTCCCGAGTTTTTCAGAACATCAATCGTATCCTGCTGAATGCCGCGAGAAATGACTTTGTCCAAAAATTTCTCCGGATTAATGGTGCTCATCCCACAATCGTAGTGTCCAATGACCAGTACCTCATCCGCATTCAATTCGTATATGGCCACCAAAATACTGCGCATGACACTCCCAAACGGATGGGAAACGATAGCCCCCGCACTCTTTACGTGCTTGAAATCCCCATTGCGTAAATCCATCGCTTTTGGCAGAAGTTCCACCAAGCGCGTATCCATGCAGGATAGGACGACAATGCGCTTGCCCGGAAATTTGTCTGTTTGATATTTTTCATATTCACGATTCTCAACAAAATGTTGATTGAACGCCAAAATGTTTTGCAGTGTGCTCATGTACTCCACCGTCCCTCGTTTTTATGTATAGGCAAAACCAATCTTGATCATAACCTTTATAGATTGGACTTATACTCTCACCTCTGTTACAACAATAGCAAACAGTTGAAAAGGATGATGAGAGATGAGCCAATTAGACAAGATTTGGGATGCTACTACCTATGATAACAAATTGTCGTTTGTTTCCGAACTAGGAAAAAATATTTTAGAGCTTTTGAATGTGCAAAAAGGGGAAAAAGTACTAGATCTCGGATGTGGAACGGGTGACTTGGCTCACAGCATTCATGATCACGGGGCAATTGTGTCCGGAATTGATTTTTCCGAAGCTATGATTCAGCAGGCTCGCCAAAAGTATCCTGCTCTTTCCTTTGATGTGGCAGACGCGCAGACCTATCGCACGTCTGAGCAATATGATGCCGTGTTTTCAAACGCAGCCCTGCATTGGATGAAACAGCCTGAAAAGGCCATTGAAACCACTTGGCTGGCTTTGCGAGCAGGCGGCCGGTTCGTCGCCGAATTTGGCGGCAAAGGAAATATACAGTCTGTGTATCAAGCGATCGTACATTATTTTGCAAGACGCGGAATGGATGCAGCAGCGCGTAATCCGTGGTTTTTTCCTACGATCGGAGAGTACGGTCATTTGTTAGAACAACAAGGTTTTCGTATCACCTATGCGCGCCATTTTGATCGCCCCATCCTGCTCGCTGGTGGTGAGCAGTCCATCATTCATTGGTTGAATATCTTTGCCGCTCCCTTTTTTACGGACTGGAGCGATCAAGATAAGAGCCAAGCAATGGAGGAAATCGCTGCTGATCTGGAAACATCTTTATATAAAGATGGTCAATGGATCGTGGATTATAGCCGCATTCAGATCATTGCCTATAAACCATTAACCGAGTGACATTACTGTTTCCGGAGTAGCCCCCTTACCACAATACTATATTTCTTATCGGGTTCCTTCCGTCAAAATGGGTTAGGAACCCTTTTCTCATAAATAAGCCTCTAGCATCGTGGGCAAATTATTGAAAACGGCCTGCAATTGTGCGATCGTTACGGAGGAGTTGTTGGTTTTGAATGAACGACAAATGGACGCCCTAGAGAAGCTTAATTATATGCAAGATAAGCTTACCAATACTTGGCTAGAGTATTGGCAACGATATTCTTTGGGAACTTGGCAGTTTTGGGTCAGTATGCTTCTTCTTGTCTTACCTTTGGTGATCCTTTACTTTGCCCTTAACAGAAGACGGGCATTGCTCCTAGGCTTTTATGGATATACCGTCCATGTATTGTTTACCTACATTGATGCCTATGGCACTAGTCACTCCTTGTGGAGCTATCCTTTCAAAGTACTTCCAGGGCCAACGAGCTTTGCCTTGGATGTTTCTTTTATCCCGGTTGCCTACATGCTCGTATATCAATGGGCACTCAGACATGACAAAAATTATTATTTGTGTGCGACTGTTTTGAGCGGATTTTTGGCCTTAGTGTTCAAACCCATCATGACCAGTGTAGGAATGTTTCTATTACATAAAGGCACTACCAATCTCCATTTATTTATTGGGTATATCGTCATTACGCTTGTTGCCAAATGGGTTACGAATCTGTATCTGTACTTATTGAAGGAAAATGATCCGTTTCTGTTCCAGGATATAAAGACATCTCTGCGCAGAACGTTTCAAGGAAAAATCAAGGCGAGATAATGCGGCGCAACATAAAAAACCTCACCTTTAAAGAGGAGGTTTTTTATCTGTTTTCATATTTAAACTCTGGCAAGTTCTTTTCGCTCTTCCATCTGTGGCGGTTCTTCCATCCACCCGTTCTTGATCATGAGGATCGCACCTTCGTGGGCATACTCGAAAATATCCTTGATAAACACAGAGAATTTTGCTGGTAGGTCATTCCGTAAACTAAAAGCCGTTCCCACGGAATTGCCCCCGATTGAAAAGCTGCAAAAAAGACTGGTACAATACATCATCATTTTGTCTGAAAATGGAGCAATTGTTGAACGCGTGGCATTCCCGCCTGATGGAGAAGGTGTCTGAATGCCCTTTTGAAGGAGTAATTCTGATAACTCTTTCACGATGCTTTTGGCAAGTTCTGCACCTTTCATGAAAAATTTTCTTACTTCAGGTTTTTCTGCACATTGTGCAAATCCTGTTATCATTTGCATCCCTGTAACATTTGACTCAATTGCGTGGTATATATGAGCGACTTCAACCGTGTTGAGTGTTCGCTTTTCACTAAACGGATTAAGCACAAAGCCATCCAAATAATTGACGTCTTTTACAAATGCAACTGATTTTGGCATAGAAACATAAGGGGCTCGTGCAATCATTCCTTTTTCAATCAAGTACTGTGAACAAGCGTTGTAATATTTTTGGGTAATGGCGGTAAGTTCTTTGTAAAACATGATGATATCTTCTCGATACGACATCGTAATATTAAGCGAATGCATGCCCATGCTAATTTCCTTTATTAAGCGAACGAACATGATGTCGAATCCATTATCGTATAACTTCGGCACATCTTTATGGACATCTGCATCAGTAAACCCGACTGGAATGACGGCCCCTTCACTTTGAAGTATTTGTATAACTTTTTTAACATAGGGGTCAATTTCATTATATAGACTCGTCATTATCGATTTTGCTTTTTCATCATCAGCTTTTTCAATAAAATATTCCAACATTCTCATTATCAATGTTTTCTGTTGGTAGGTAAGCCACAACGTGCCAAGCTCTGATGACGTAATTGCTGGTTTGTCGGGCATATCGTTTCCCCCCTCGCTTATCTTAGGTGTTATTTTTCCCTAATCCATTTAACAAATACGTTTTCGAGCTTTTCGAGATCAAATTTTCGTGATCTCCACTCCCCTTTTTTTTACAAAAAGAAAACCCAATAAATCGGTTTGATTTATCGGGTGTCAGGTAAGGTATTTATTTGTAAGGCAAGTACATTTGGCTTCCCTATACCTTGCTATGCCAGGCCCACAACCTCCGCTCAGTGTAACCTAGCTCACCTTATGCTCAATCCGCAGCTTATCCGCCACCATCGCGATGAATTCGCTGTTGGTCGGCTTTGCTTTCGTATTGGAAATGGTGTAGCCGAACAGATTGGAGATCGAGTCGAGATTGCCTCGTGACCATGCGACCTCGATTGCATGGCGAATCGCCCGTTCTACACGGCTTGCCGTGGTGTTGAACTTCTTCGCGATGTCTGGGTAGAGCACTTTTGTGATCGAGCCCAGCAGCTCCACGTCGTTGTACACCATGGTAATCGCTTCACGCAGATACAGGTAGCCCTTGATATGGGCAGGCACGCCAATCTCATGAATGATATTGGTGATGGAAGCATCGAGGTTGCGTCCTTTTACCGCCAGATTGGAGACTGGCTTCATGGTGGACACAAAAGGAACCGATGTTTTGCTGCTCATGATCTGGCGAATGCGTTGGGCTAAGATCTCCATATCAAATGGTTTTAAAATATAGTACGCGGCACCCAGCTCCACTGCTTTCTTGGTGATTTCCTCTTGGCCGAATGCAGTCAGCATGATGATTTTGGGCTGTGGGGAGAGGCGCATCGCTTGAATTTGTTCCAAGACTGCCAATCCATCCAGGTGTGGCATGATAATGTCCAAGATTAGGATATCAGGAACACGATCCTGTAAAAACTTAATGACATCGTTGCCATTATAGGCGACACCCACAACATCCATATCACTTTGATTGCTTAGATACTCTTCCAATAAACTTACAAAGTCACGATTGTCATCAGCCAAAAGA
>DASQNU010000082.1:0-13108 GCA_035644815.1 Bathyarchaeia archaeon
GGAGTTTCCACCTTCACGCCTTTTGGCACGTAGATGAAGGAACCACCGGACCATACGGCCGAGTTCAATGCAGCGAATTTGTTATCAGCTGCAGGAATAACAGTCGAGAAGTATTCCTTCACGATGTCTGGATACAGTTTCACCGCAGAATCCATGTCAGTGAAAAGTACGCCGAGCTCTTCCAAGTCTTCTTGCATATTGTGGTATACAACCTCAGATTCGTACTGAGCAGATACCCCTGCCAAGAATTTTTGCTCCGCTTCCGGAATCCCCAGCTTGTCAAAGGTTGCCTTGATTTCCTCAGGTACCTCATCCCAGCTGCGCCCTGTCTTTTCAGACGGTTTTACATAGTACGTAATGTTGTCAAAATCCAGCTCGTCGAGATCGCCGCCCCATTTTGGCATTGGCATTCTCTCGAAAATTTCCAGCGATTTCAGACGGAAGTCGAGCATCCATTGCGGCTCATCTTTCATGCGGGAGATCTCTTCTACGATCTCGCGGGATAAGCCCTTTTTCGTCCGGAAAACCGAGACGTCTTTGTCGCGAAAGCCATATTGATAATCTTGTATTTCTGGGGCCTTCTTTGCCATCCTTTTCACGCTCCTTATCGGGTGAAAAACGTCTCGACGTTTTTCATGAAATATGTGACCGCTTGCGGTCAGCAACACGGTCCATGACCGTGTTGTCATCTATTGTTGATCCGCTTGTTTGATTCCTTGCTCCAGTGCTTTCCAAGCCAACGTAGCGCATTTGATGCGTGCCGGGAACTTGGCTACTCCTTGCAGCGCTTCAATGTCACCCAGATCGACGGAATCGTCGACTTCCTTGCCTTGCATGAGGTCGGAAAACAGTTGAGCCAGCTTCAATGCCTCTTCAGGGGTTTTGCCCTTGACCGCTTCTGTCATCATCGAGGCAGAGGACATGCTGATCGAGCAGCCCTCCCCCAGGAACTTGGCATCGCTCACCTTTCCGTTTTCTACCTTCAAGGAAAGGGAGATGCTGTCACCACAGGTCGGATTATTCAAGTTCACAATGAGTCCTTCGGTTTCATCCAGCTTTCCACGGTTACGCGGCTTTTGGTAATGGTCCATAATCACGCGGCGGTAAAGATCATCAAGAGAAGACATTGCCAAAATACTCCTTTGTCTTTTTCAATCCGGCGATCAGTGTATCCACGTCTTCTTCCGTGTTGTACAAATAGAAGCTGGCACGCGCGGTAGCCGATACCTTGAGCCAGCGCATCAACGGCTGAGCGCAGTGATGTCCGGCACGGACCGCAATCCCATAGCTGTCCAGCACGGTGGCCAGATCATGCGGGTGCACGCTATCCAGATTGAAAGTTATTAGGCTGCTTCGGTTTTCCTGCGGGCCGTAGATCGTCAAGCCCTCGATTTCTTTCATTTGCTCCATGGCATAACGAACCAATTGCTTTTCAGCGCGCTCAATCTCTTCCATCCCAATCTCGTTCAGGAAATCGATCGCAGCGCCAAGGCCGACCGCGCCGGCGATGATCGGAGTCCCGCCTTCAAATTTCCAAGGCAGCTCCTTCCATGTAGATTCATACAAATCCACATAGTCGATCATCTCTCCGCCGAATTCCACAGGCTCCGTCTTTTCCAACAGCTCACGCTTTCCATACAATACCCCAATACCAGTCGGTCCACACATTTTATGAGCCGAGAAGGTGTAAAAGTCGCAATCCAGATCTTGCACGTCGACTTTTTTATGAGGCGCGCTTTGTGCCCCATCTACCAGAAGAATCGCTCCATGCTGATGTGCAATCGCGGCGATCTCCTTGATCGGCGTTGTATCCCCAAGCACGTTGGAAATGTGGTGAATGGCCACGATCTTCGTATTCGCAGTAACCGTCTGCTTGACTGCTTCGAGCGTCACGGTGCCATCCTCTTGCAACGGGATAAACTTGAAAGTTGCGCCCGTCGCTTTTGCCGCCTGCTGCCAAGGAATGAAATTGGCATGGTGCTCGACCACAGTCGTAACAATCTCGTCACCTGGCTTCAGGATTTGACGCGCATATCCATACATGACGGTATTGATAGCGGTAGTCGTACCACGCGTGAAGATGATCTCTGCCGTATCACGGGCATTGATGAAGTTGCGCACTTTTTCGCGCGCCCCTTCATAAGCATCCGTAGCCTTGGTACCGAGTGTATGCACACCGCGATGTACGTTGGAGTTGTACTCTCTGTAGTATTTATCGACTGCCTCAATCACCTGGATGGGCTTTTGCGAGGTTGCTCCGCTGTCCAAATAGACGAGCGGATAACCGTTGACCTGCTGATCCAGAATGGGAAAGTACCGGCGGAGTTCCTTCGCGTTCATAGTTATGCCAACTTCCTTTCCAGCGCTTGACGAAGTCGGTTTTTCACTTCTTCAATTGGAATTTCGGATACGATGGAATCCAAGAATCCAAGAACGATCAAGCGTTCCGCTTCTTTGCGCGTAATCCCGCGGGACATCAGGTAGTAGACGCTCTCTTCGCTGATGCGGCCTACGGATGCCGCGTGGCCAGCTTTTACGTCATCCTCATCGATGAGCAGGATCGGATTCGCATCCCCGCGAGCTTTTTCGCTGAGCATCAAGATACGCTCGCCTTGCTCACCGTTTGCTTTTTCCGCGCCCTTTTCGATTTTGGTGATACCGTTCAAAATCGTGGTGGCTTCATCCGTCATCACGGCTTTGCTTGTCATCTGGGATTCAGTGTGTGTCCCGATGTGGGTCACTTGGGAAGTCAGGTTTTGACGCTGGCTGCCGATACCAACAGAAACAGTTTTCGTATCAACGCTGGATCCTGTACCTTTCAGTACGCTGGTGTTATTGGCAACGGTATTGCCGTCGTTCATTTCACCCAGAATCCATTCGATCTTGCCGTCGCGATCCACGATGGCACGGCGGAACGTATAGTCATGGACTTCTGTCGAGAAGGAGCGAACAGAAGCGAGCTGCACGGATGCTCCTGCACCTACAAACACTTCCACAATGCTGTTCGCTACCATCGACTTGCCTTCAGAAGAAACATACGTATCGACATAGGTTACTTTGCTGTTTGCTTCTGCCACGATCAAGATATGTGGGCAGAGCAGCGCATCGTCGCCAGCGAGCTGATAGACAGCCTGCAGCGGCAGTTCCACCTCTGTGTTTTTCGGCACGTAAATAAATACGCCGCCATTAACTAGTGCTGCATGCAGGGAAGCCAATTTATGCTCATCCGCAGCTACTGCTTTCATCCAGTATTTTTGTACAAGGTCGCCATGCTCACGCAAAGCGGTGGCCAAGTCGGTGAAGATGACGCCTTGATCGCTTACCTCAGCGGCAGATTGGTGATAAATAACCGACGCGTTTTTTTGTACGAGCAGATTTTTCACTGCAGTTACGTCAATTTCCGCTTTTACCACTTCATCCAGTGCGTCTGCATTCGTGATTTTGTCTTGGGTCACGAACGGAAGAAACTGTTCATAGTTCCATTTATCGATTTTGGTTTTTTCGAGCTTTGGCAACTCCAGCTTTGCACAAGCGTCAAATGCTGCCAAACGGCTTTCCAAAAACCATGCCGGTTCTTGATTGGCCTTCGAATATTGGGTAATCGCTTCACGGTCGAAGCGGAGTTGTAGATCGACACTCATCTTCCATGTCCTCCCTCTTCTACGCGTTCGCGTTTACGGTTTCGTCCACGATACCGAGCTCTTCTTTGATCCAGTCGTAGCCTTCTGCTTCCAGACGAGCTGCGAGCTCAGGTCCACCGGATTTAACGATGCGTCCTTGCATCATCACGTGTACAAAGTCAGGTGTGATGTAGTTCAGCAAGCGTTGGTAGTGGGTGATGATGAGGAAACCGCGTTCTGCTGCGCGCATGTCATTTACGCCTTTTGCCACGACTTTCAAAGCGTCGATATCGAGACCGGAGTCGATCTCATCCAAGATACAGATGGAAGGCTCGATCATCATCATTTGCAGGATTTCGTTGCGCTTTTTCTCCCCGCCGGAGAAGCCTTCGTTCAGATAACGGTGAGCAAAGGATTCGTCCATTTCAAGCGTAGCCATTTTCTTGTCCAACTCACGGATGAATTTCATCAGGGAGATTTCGTTGCCTTCTTCACGGCGTGCGTTGATCGCGGAGCGCAGGAAGTCGGTGTTGGTAACACCGCTGATCTCGGACGGATATTGCATCGCCAGGAACAGACCTGCACGCGCACGCTCATCCACTGCCATCTCCAGTACATCTTCACCGTTCAAAGTAACGGAGCCTTCGGTTACTTCATATTTCGGATGTCCCATCAATGTGGAAGCAAGGGTCGATTTCCCTGTACCGTTCGGACCCATGATCGCGTGAACCTCGCCACCCTTGATTTCCAAGTTGAGTCCTTTAATGATTTCCTTATCTTCGATGCGAGCACGAAGATTTTTTATTTGCAGATGTGGAATTGCGCTCATCTAACTTTCCCTCCATATGTTCGAATTCGTGGAATTTCCGATCTAATGGCCGTGGACATCCATATATCCACAGGCGCATCATTCTCAATCCATTCTCAATCACTATCTTATAATAATTATTATTGTAAATCAAGGAAAGAACTATTTCTGTAATTATTAAATATATATGTTTACTATCTATGCTGGAATTCAGAGTTTGCAACCCTTGGCATCCGTCCAGAAATGCACGGATATCAAATAAGGAAGACTTATTCCCCTGTGAGCAGTTGCATGATTTCGGCTCGCTTCGCCCCATACTCCTCATCAGAGAGTACAGGCTTGAATTGCGCTTGATTTACGTCCTGCAACAGATGATGCCAAGACTTGCAGCCCTTGTATTCTTCTGCAATATCGATCGTCATCGGCTGCTCCAGCTCATAGACACGGGCAAACAAGATGTGCAGCGGCTGCTTTTTCTTCCAATGGAGACGAACATCTGCAAAGTTATCCGTCCAAATATGGTAAGCTCCCAGCGCGCGTAATTTCGCCTCATCCATCAGCTCTACGTCGTCTGTAATCTTGGCAAAATAGCGAATCTCGACCGTTGTTTTTTCCGGACTCCAGCCTTCCAGAGTAGCCTCCAGCATAGGCTGGTATTCGGGTTTCACCATCTCCGGCTTCTGATGCTCATAGGTCGGATACAGATAGAATGTATCGTTTTCCAGCTTGAATTCCCGTGTTTCTTCGTATAAACCTCCTTTACGAACCGTGATGATTTGCTTCCCTTCCCCCAGCGCTTTGATGGCTACCGCCCATTCCTTCAGCGCTAATGTGGAAACAGGTTGTTGTATGGCAACACTCATTGAATACGACCCCTCTCTTAATTGAAGAAGCATCTTATTTATAATGATTATTAAATTATAACACTTCTCCTTTAGTTCTTCCAGTTATATCTTATTCCATTATCAAGTATAACCGTAAAACCTCTTATTCGACATTATTCTAGAGAAAAAGAAAGAGTCAGGCAACCTGCCTGACTCGCTTTTCTTTCTAAACGATTGGACCTGCTTTGGCAATCTCAGTCGCATCCGGGAATTTTTTCGCAAAGTTCTCGTGGAAGCGTGTTGCCAATTCCTTTGCTTGCTGATCATAAGCTTCTTTGTCTGCCCATGTATTGCGCGGTTGCAGGACATCCGCAAGCACGCCTGGGCAGCTGGTAGGCACTTGTACACCAAAGACTGGATCGATAACAAACTCGGCTTCTTCCAGCTCGCCATTCAGGGCTGCCGTGACCATCGCTCGGGTATAGGACAAATTCATTCGTTTCCCTACACCAACCGGGCCGCCGGTCCAACCTGTGTTCACCAGATATACGCGTGCGTTTTGCTCGACGATCTTTTTCCCCAGCATTTCCGCATACACGACCGGACGAAGCGGCAGGAACGGAGAGCCGAAGCAAGTGGAAAACTCGGTTTGCGGCGCAGTGATCCCGCGCTCCGTACCGGCCATCTTGCTCGTATAACCGGAGAGGAAGTGGTACATCGCTTGCTCACGCGTCAGCTTGGAAATCGGCGGGATGACACCAAACGAGTCAGCAGTCAGGAAGATGATCACATTGGGATGGCCACCTACGCCTGGGATGACTGCTCCTGGAATGGTATCTACCGGATAAGCTGCACGTGTATTTTCGGTATATTTGTCGCTGTCATAATTGGCTTTACGGGTTTCTGGATCCACCATTACATTCTCCAGCACGGTACCGAAGCCGATCGCTTTCCAGATCTGCGGCTCGCCTTTTTCGGAAAGGTTAATGCATTTTGCGTAGCAGCCGCCTTCTATATTGAAGACTCCCTTATCCGACCAGCCATGCTCGTCATCCCCGATCAAGAATCGGTCCGGATCAGCCGATAAAGTCGTTTTACCTGTCCCGGAAAGTCCAAAGAAAAGTGCCACATCGCCTTCTTTTCCAACGTTAGCCGAGCAGTGCATGGAAAGTACATCTTGCTCAGGCAGCAATAGATTCATGACGCTGAAGATCGATTTTTTCATTTCTCCCGCATATTCGGTACCGCCAATCAGGACGATCCGTTTTTCAAAGCTGATGATGATGAAGGTCTCCGAGCGTGTGCCGTGGACAGCCGGATCAGCCTTGAAGCCTGGAGCCGAAATCACTGTAAAACCAGCCTGATGCTCGGCGAGCTCTGCTTCACTCGGACGAATGAAGAGCTGGCGGGCAAACAGGTTGTGCCACGCATATTCATTGACGACGCGGATTGGCAGGCGGTATGTCTCATCCGCACCAGCAAAGCCGTCAAACACGAACAGTTCTTTTTCTTGCAAATAATCCATTACGTTCGCATACAGCTTCTCAAAATGCTCAGCAGAAATGGCCTGGTTTTCCGGGCCCCAATTGATTTTGTCATGAATGGAGGCTTCGTCCACAATAAATTTGTCCTTCGGAGAACGCCCTGTAAATTTGCCTGTCAATGTATTGAGTGCACCTTGATCTGTCAGGACACCTTCTCCACGCTTGATAGCGGCCTCAACCAGCTGTGCTGCCGATAGATTGTAGGCAACGTTGGTAGCAGCCAAAACATCATCGAGTCCTTTTACTGTCTTAAGATCCATTGTGAACGATCTCCTTCCCCTATATCCCATCACAAAAGTGATTTTCTTCTCGGTGGTTGATTTTGTAATTAGTATATCACATTTGATCAAATAAGCTACACAATTTTATTTTTTTGGTCATATTGTTCATGGCTACCCGTGGTGAGGGAAGGGAAAAACGGGCCGGGCTACGTTCTTGCCACACCCGCAAGGGGTGTTGACTGTCCGGTTCCGCTTTCAAAAACGGTACGTCGTGCAAAAATTTCGAGGATGCGTATTCAAACGTAGAGGTTGCACGACAAACATGTACCGTTTTTGAAAGCTCCACCTTGGTAGGTGTGGCAAAGACTACGCCCGTCCCGTTTTTCCCTTCCTCATCGGACCTCCTATTTTGTTCGCAACCTAAAAAGCAAAAAAATGCGCCGATATTATCATCGGCACATTTCCTTACGATTATGTCTGATGATCTCTTAGCAAACGGACAAG
Organism: Bathyarchaeia archaeon; assembly: GCA_035644815.1. Taxonomy (GTDB): domain Bacteria; phylum Bacillota; class Bacilli; order Brevibacillales; family Brevibacillaceae; genus Brevibacillus_F. Next base: position 7,522 of record DASQNU010000082.1, read on the forward strand.
CCTGATTCCAGGAGCAATTTCCTGCTCCTCCGATTCTACAAACCCATGCTTCTTATATAAGTTGATTGCAGGAACATTTGCTGCACCTGTATGTACAGAGAATCTTGAGACATGCTGCTTTTCTGCGAGCAGATGCTTTAACAAAGCCTCCCCAATTCCTTTGCGAAAATGAGCGGGATCTACCACGAGGCGGCAAATGACCAATTGCTCTTCCTCGTATTCATACGTAATCGTTCCTGCGAGCTTGCCATCCTCCCACCAGCCAAAGCCTTCTTCGCGGCAGGCTTGCAATGTTTCTACCGTATCTTTCAAAGCTGGGATTCCGTAAAACCCGATCAGCTCTGCTTCGATCTGATAGGCGGGAAGCTGGATCTGCAGCAGTGCCTGTGCTTCTTCATAATTGGTAAGTGTGAGCTTTTTAATCATTTCGCTGCCTTCCCAAAAGCCCGTACTACCACCTGCGACAGGATGCTGACTCCATCGAGCAATGACTCCCGGGTAAAGGACATCTGCGGATGATGCAGGCCCGGACCTAAATCACAGCCAAGGGCAAGCATCGTCGCTTTGATTTGTGGGCGTTCCACCGTGTAGAAATGAAAATCCTCCGCTCCCGGACTTACCGGTGCTGGACGCAGTCCTTCCTCGCCCAAGATGTCGAGAATTGCTTGCTCCATCAGTGCTTTCGCTTCCTCATTCACTTCCGCCGCTACCATGCGAGTGCCTGGGCGCAGCGTAATTTTCGCATCAAAAATCGCCTCGACACCTGCTACCATCCGCTTGATTTTCTCAAGCAATTCATCCATCACTTGATTCGTCTGCGCTCTGAGATCAATGGCAATAGTGGCTCGATCCGGAATGATGTTATAGTTCTCTCCACCTGCTTTCAGCATGGTCATTTTCGCTGTAGCCGGCACCATCGGATTCGTATGTATGCTGCCCAACCCATTCACGATCGCAGCCGCCACTTCGATCACATTGATTCCTAAATGCGGCCTTGCTCCATGCGCAGCGACACCGGTGATTTCCCCTTCCAGGAAAAGCGCAGCTCCGTTATAGATCGCAGGTCCGGCATTGCCTGCCTTCATTTCTTGAATCGGTCGAAGATGAACGCCAAACAGATAATCAATATCGTCAACCATGCCTTTTTCGATGAGTTTCAGGGCGCCATCCCCCTTTTCCTCCGCAGGCTGGAACAGGATCTTGATCGTGCCTGCTGGTTGGAAACCCGCTTCCTTGAGTGTAGCGATTGCTTCCAGTACCAGTGTCATGTGAGCATCATGACCGCAGGAGTGATTGGCTCTCCATGTGCCATCCACCTCTTGCCAGAGGGCATCGATGTCGGTACGCAAGCCGATGACAGGCTTTCCTTCTCCCCACGATGCCACCAGTCCCGTACAATCGTCGAACGTCGTCACCTGCAAGCCCAATGCGCGAGCCCGCTCAGCCAGGTACGCCGTCGTCTCTACTTCCTTCCAGCTGACCTCCGGATTTGCGTGCAAATGCGCGAAGGTTGCAAAAATTTGCTCCTTGCGATTCCCCACTGTCTGTTTGATGGTTTCTGCGTTCATGCTGGTATCCTCCTGACCTTCGATGAAGCTTTCATTTTTATGGTTTCTCTCATTTTATTCCTATGTTTGCTTTTCCACCACCTCTTTCTATGATTGAAACGGGAACAGCCGTATTTGCTGCCACACGCTGCTATCCGCGAGGTAATCGGGGCTGGAGCGTGCGTTGCTGCAAATACGGCTGGCCAAGTTGCTGATAAGACACTGGTGAGAGAGCCCATCCTTTCAGACTTTTCCGGTTCCGTCACAAGTAGAACAGTCTTGGACATGAACCGATTCAAGCCCCGCAGAAAAAGTACCTCTCCCTGAACAATCCGGACATATTCCGTTTTCCACGAGTTTTTCCCGACGTTTTTCATTCTGGTTGTAAAAAAAGTTCAAAAAACCCACAACAGTCCCTCCAAACCTTTTTTCTTACTATCACACTTCTCAACCTTTCCTATTCGGAGTGTGCGACAGCAGCGGTCCGAATAGACGAGCTTATCAAAAAGAGCCATAAAGAACGCAAAAGTGTAGCGCGGTTCCCGACGGCCCTTCGTTTTTACTCTGCCAAAAATTCAAGCAATTCCTTATTGAATTTATCACGTTCTTCCCACATCAATCCATGCCCGCTGTACAAAAACGGCACCAGCCGCGCGTTTTGAATCCTTGCTTCCATGATTTCTGCCAATTCGAATAAACATACTTTGTCATGAAGCCCATGAAGAATAAGCGTCGGTACCTGTATTTTCCCCAAATCGGCAAACACGTTTTCATCACGAAAGGCGGTCGCCACTGCTGCGGTGGCCCATCCTGCGGCCTGCAGACTCATCTGAAAAAACCAATCAGAAAATGGCCTGGTGATATACTGGAAGAAAAACATGTCGCCGAACCCTTCCAGCATTTTGGGCCGATCGTTTACCGCATCCTGGATCAGTTTTGTGACCGCTTCCTTGGGTAGCCCATACGGGAAATCGGGTCGTTGCGTAACACTGGGAACCGCAGCGCCAAATAACGCCAGCTTGGACACCCCATAGCCATTGTGCCTGCCCATGTACCGGGCGGCAATCGCTCCTCCAACCGAGTGACCAGCCAATGTGAAGTCCTGCAAGGACAATGCCTCCACGACTCTACGGACATCATCTGCCAAGCGGTCATAGTTGTACCCTCTCCAAGGCTTGTCGGATTGGCCAAAGCCCCTGATATCCATACCGATGCATCGGTACCCCATTTTGGGCAGCTGATCAAACTGGTATTCAAACAGCTTATGACTGGCGGGCCATCCATGGATAAACAATATCGGCTTTCCACCGCCCGGATTCACATCTTCCACGTATAGATTGACGTCTGCCTCCACCCGTACATAATACCCCACACTGATTCCTCCATTAACACATAATTCCATTCCGCTTCTATCCTACTCACCCCTCACTCGATGAGTGCCTAGCTAGCAAATACTTTCTGACACAGTAAAAAAGCATCGCCAGGCAACGCCCGACGACACCCTTTATTTGGCGGCAGCCCCCGCTGCGGCCAAGCGTATAAGCGCGTCCAGTTTTAACTGATCACGCACACTTCCTTTTGTATCGATCTGATCCTTCACATGGAGGAAGGTCAGCTCTTCCCCTCCAAACAGGAGCAGCAAATCCTCTTCTTTGCCCCGGACGACCAGATCTGGCGTCTCTTCTTCCGACCAAAAAGCAATTTGGACGCCGTCGGGATGGAATCGCAGACTGTAGCTGCGATCAAGGTCTTCCGCTACAATACAGATTTTTCGTTCCCACCCTTTAATCAAAAACGCATAGTACGTTTTCCGCCGAAGCTCCTCGGCAAATCGTTGTAAAAGGATCGATAATGATAGCATCCGAGCATCCCTCCATCTGTTCGCTAATCAGTTCGGGGGGAGTTCCGTCGAATCCTTTCGCGAATGCTTGGAGCCTTTGACACCTCTTGTCTTTTGCTCCAAACAAAAAACGACACCCTCATCAGGTGTCGTCGAATTCATCCTTATCTAACCGGACCTCTAAATGATGACCCTCTGGTGTTTCAAAGTAAAGATTAAAACTGGTCGGACGCTCAATCGGTCCACGGTAGCAGACGTTCTCCACTTCCAGCTTATCCACCAGGTAGTCCAACTCGTCGCGGGTAGAGACGGAAAAGGCGATGTGATCGATTTGGCCGATCCCGTTACGCCCTTCCTCTTTTGCAGCGTGTAGTCCGATCCGTGTCTGTGTGCCGACCGTGAAGTAGATGGGCTCTCCCTCTACAACCTGATCCAACTGTATCGGCAACTCCAGTATCTCCTGAAAAAATCGGGCTACCTTCATCACATCGCGGCAATTCAAAGCAATATGATGAACGCCGTTTAAACTAAACATGTATTCAGCCTCCTAAAAAGCGGCGACAACTCTTCTTTATGCGCTCCGCTGCGAAATCTCTTTGCGCTTATTGTACTGTTTTAACCGTTCGCTTAGTCTTTGCAAACGATCTTTCAGCGCATTTCGCCATTCTTCGTCTTGAAGCGCCTTGGCTACTCCCAAAAGATCCAGTGCAACATCTATCTGCTGACGCAAAATATCATCCATGCTGCCGCCGTCATCGATCATCGTACAATTATCAAAGAGATCTTCTCTATGGTCAATATTTACGAAATCGTTAAAATCAACCTCAGGTGCGTGGTCTCCATGAGCATATTCGACCAAGATCTCGTATTCTCCTTCAATCTTGGAATGAACTTCAGTCCGATCACAGACAGGGCAAAACAGGATTGGCACATTTCGAACTAGCGTGCGTTGATGTCGCACAGAACCAATTGTACCGATCATCCCCGCTCCACAGCAATAACTCATACCCTCTCCTCCTTGTCGTGCAACATCATCTATTATGAAAAGTTAATTAACCTCTGGTCGCACTTTAAGATTGTACCTTATCTGAATGATCGGATGCCATGCGCAAAAGCTGCCAACGCATCCATCGCGAACCGTCTTTGCTAAGTATCCCTATTGTACCGAAAAGGATCGAATGTGAACATTGTTTTCTTACTAGTTTGACACTTCAGCCGAGACTATGCATAGAGGGTTGTGCAAACATGGTGGTCAGAGAAGGGAAGAGAGTGCGGGGCTGCGTACTTGTCCCACCCGCAAGTGAGGGTTGACTGTCCGGTTCCGCTTCCAAAAACGGTACGTCACGCAAAAGTTTCGAGGAAGCGTATTCAAACGTTGAGGTTGCGCGACAAGCATGTACCGTTTTTGGAAGCTCCGGCCCTCTCTTCCCTTCCTCACGTAACGATTACATAAAGTCAAACGGATGAAAGAATAAATGTCACTTCTCTAACCATTCTTTCAATCTTTTTATCTTTAAATAGCTTCTGCTACGCTGGAGAGCATGTTTCGCAACGAAGCGCCTGCGTAGCCCTTCTTAGCGGAGCGGTGAATCGCAGGAAAAAGGGCCGCAACCTGCCCAAGCTACGTAGCGGCTACTACTTTTGTGGCCCCCTGCGATTCGCTGTGGAGCGGACAGCCTCCGCTTCCTGAAGGGCGTAGAATGAAGCGGAGTTGCGAAACATGCTCTCCCCACCGCAACCACTTAAATAGCAAAAAAGCCGGGCAATCAGCCGGCTTTCTGTCTTTTACTCTTGAACCATCGCTGCATATTTATCAGCGTCCAACAATTTGTCCAGTTCGCTTGCATCGGAGATTTCCACCACGATCATCCACGCCTGGTCATAAGGCGAGGAATTCACGAGCTCTGGTGCGTTTTCCAGTTCTCCGTTAACCTCCAGAACTTTTCCTGTGATTGGTGCATACAACTCGGACACGGTCTTTACCGATTCCACGCTGCCGAATGGCTCATCCTGCGTGATTGTCGCTCCTACCTCCGGAAGCTCCACGAACACGATATCCCCCAGCTCAGATTGTGCAAATGCGGTAATGCCGATATAAGCCTTGTTTCCTTCTACGCGTACCCACTCATGTTCTTCGCTGTAGCGTAGCTCTTTTGGAAAATCCATCTCTTTCGTATCCTCCCATCGCTTTCAATCAGAT
>DASQNU010000083.1:0-44310 GCA_035644815.1 Bathyarchaeia archaeon
CGCCATTTGCAAAGCCTCTTTGGTTGAGACAATGCCGAGATCCTCTCCGTTCACTCCCGTTAACTGGACCTCAGAGGCTTTGATCTTTTCATTCATGATCATGGTAAACAACCCTTTCTATTCGTATACAGAGACTGGTGATAAATGGTATAATCAGCATTGTTCAAAATCATGCAAATTCTTTCATAGCCATGTAAGCCGAGTAGGAGTGACCGTCATGAACAACCAATCCCAAAGTCAAAAAGAAATCATCTTTCGCATCGATCGAGAAGAATACGCCATTTCGGTCATGGAAGTCGTCTCCATCGAGAAAACTCATGAGCTGACGCCTGTTCCGAAGCAAAGTCCGTATGTACTCGGTGTGATCCACCTTCGCGGTCAGGTCGTGCCGATTATCGATCTTCGAAAGATCCTCAATCAAACGGACAGCATTGTGACGGACAGCACCCGTTATATCATGGCATCCGTTGGTGGTCAAGTCATTGGTTTTGTCGTCGATGCTGCTACAGATATTTTGGATGTTCCTGCTTCGACCATTCAAAAGCCTGCTCTTTTCAGCAAAGACTTTATTTATGGAATTGCCAAGCTGGAAGAACGGATGATCGTGCTGTTGGATATTCCGCAACTTCTGAAAAGTGCTTTGGGAGATGTTTCGCTTACTGAGATAACAAGTATCGCCTGAAGGGAGGAGCATGTCTTATGGGTAAAAGTTTTCCTGCGATGCTTCCGGAGCACATGGAATTCATCCGGGCACAGCACATCTTTTTCGTCGGTACCGCTCCATTGGAGGCAAACGGTCATGTCAACATTTCTCCAAAAGGATACGACGTCTTTCGGATCATTTCCCCTTCCCAGGTAGCATATCTGGATCTTACTGGCAGCGGAAATGAAACGAGCGCCCATCTCGATGAAAATGAGCGAATTACGTTTCTTTTCACGGCATTTGAAGGTGCACCGATGATCTTGCGCCTGTATGGAAAAGGGCGTACCCTTTTACCCGATTCACCGGAGTGGGATGCTTATGCCCACCATTTTTCTTTGCTTCCTGGGACACGGCAAATCATACTCGCCGACATCCATGAAGTGAAAACCTCCTGCGGTTATGCGGTCCCGTTTTTTTCGTATAACGGAGAGCGTGAAACCCTGCAGAAATGGGCGGTATCCAAAGGCGAAGAAGGTTTGCGCAATTACCATATAGAGAAAAATTCGTACAGCATGGACGGTCACTTGACGCCCATTGGGCAAAAAAACAATCCATCCTAGCATCAAAGCTGTTGAAATAAACACGCTTGCCTCTTTGCCTGAAAGAGAGCAAGCGTGTTTTTCTGTATACTTCTTAATTTTGTTCCAACTCTTCAATCAACAAAGAAAGTTCCGTCCATCTTTCCATGGCTGCTTCCAGCTCTTTTTCTGCTTGCTGCTGTTCTTTATACAGCTCCTGGACGCGGCCAAAGTCACTTCCCGCTCCTGCAATATCCTGCTGCAGCTGCTGGATCCGCGTCTCTAGCGCCGCGATCCGGTCTTCGATCGTATCCCATTCCCGCTGCTCATGATACGACAGCTTTTTCTTGCGTTCTTTTCGCGGTGCCGCTTTTTCCGCTTCGTTTTTCTCTTTTTTGCTTTGCAGCGCTTCTTGCTTCTCGATGCTTCGCTGCTCCAAGTATTCACTGTAGTTGCCTTGGAACCTGCGAATGATGCCATTTCCTTCAAAAGCGATCAGGTGGTCTACGACTTTATCCAGGAAATAGCGGTCATGGGACACCGTAATCACCACACCGGGGAAATGGTCCAGATATTCTTCCAGAATGGACAGGGTCTCCGTATCCAAATCATTGGTCGGCTCATCCAAAAACAAAACATTGGGCTCACCCATTAATACCCGCAACAAGTAAAGTCGTCTTCTTTCACCGCCGGACAGCTTGCGGATATACGTCCATTGAATCGGACGCGGGAACAGAAAACGCTCCAGCATTTGTTCGGCCGTGATGACCTGTCCTTGCGCCGTGCGAACGACCTCCGCGACTTCCTTGATGTAATCAATGACCCGTAAATCGCCGTTGATTTCTTGATTATCCTGGGTGTAATACCCGATTTTCACCGTCTCGCCGACGACTACCTCACCGGCATCAGGCTGGATTCGTTTTGCGAGCAAATTGAGCAGCGTAGACTTGCCGCTACCATTTGGACCGATAATGCCCAAACGCTCATCTGGAACCACCAAATAGTCGAAATGGGACAGCAGCACCCGCCCTTCAAAGGCTTTGGTGACATCCTTCATTTCCAACACTTTTTTGCCGAGACGTGCAGAACCTAAAGCGATATCCAGCTTTTCACGGCTGACGATGCCACCGCTTTCTTGCAGTTCCTCGACGCGTTGAATCCGTGCTTTTTGCTTGGTTGTTCGCGCTTTTGCCCCGCGACGCAGCCAGGCCAGTTCTCTTCGGAGCGTATTTTGACGTTTCTGCTCATCCGTCAGCGCTTGCTCCTCACGCTCCGCTTTTTTCTCCAAAAACACTTCATAATTACCCTCATAACTATAGATCTGCCCGTGATCCAATTCCAAGATCCGATTCGTCACCCGATTCAGGAAATACCGGTCGTGCGTGACAACAAGCAGCGCCTTGTTATATTGCACCAGAAAGCCTTCCAGCCATTCGATCATATCATGATCCAAATGGTTGGTCGGTTCGTCCATGATTAACAAATCGGCTGGCTGGATCAACGCCTTGGCGATCGCCACCCGCTTTTTTTGTCCCCCGGAAAGCTCCCGTACCGGTCGGGTAAATTGGGTAATCCCCAGCCGTGTCAGCACGCTTTTGGCAATAGTCATCGCGTCCCATGCATCCAGCTGATCCATGGTTTGCTGCAGCGCTGTCAGCTTGCGTTGCTTCTGTGGATTTTCCGGGTCTTGCTCTAGCTCCAGCAGGGCCTGTTCATACTCGCGCAGTGCACGCATGAGAGACGAATCCCCATAGTAGACCTGGTCCAGTACGCTCAAATCCTCGTGAAACTCCGGTTCTTGAGGCAGGTATTCAATATGAAATTGCTTCGCATGCACGACTTCCCCTGCTTCTACCGATTCAATGCCGGCAATGACTTTCAGGAGCGTGGATTTCCCCGTCCCATTCACCCCGATGAGGCCAACTCGCTGTTTTTCATTAATGGTGAACGATATATGATCAAATAACACTTTTTCGCCATATGTTTTCAATAGGTTGTTAACCGAAAGTATCGACATTCTTTCATCCTTTCTGCTTGGTTCCCCTCAATTTCTCCCCACACTATTTAAGCATTAAGGAAGAGCCGAAAAAAAGCAATAGGAAATCCACTCAGGAAATAATTTGTATAGGATAAGCATATCCGTTCCATATTAGTAGGAGTGGCCGACATTTCTTAGGTTAGCCACTGCGATATTGTGTAATTGAACTGGAGGTTGTAAGACATGGAAACAGGCACGGTAAAGTGGTTCAACGCTGAAAAAGGGTTTGGTTTTATCGAAGTAGAAGGAGGAAATGACGTATTTGTACACTATAGCGCAATCACGGGTGAAGGTTATAAATCCTTGGAAGAAGGTCAACGTGTACAATTTAACGTTGTCCAAGGAAACCGTGGTCCGCAAGCGGAAAACGTCGTCAAGCTGTAACTGATCCTACTGCTGATAACGAATGAACCAATAAGTATGGCGGCTGTAAGCTGAAGAATTGCCCTCTTTCGGGCAGTTCTTTTCTATTCGTTTCATTTCCATTGGAGGTGTTCTCATTTGTATCATTCCAAGAAAAATATTGAACCGATCCCAGAGCAACAAACGTCTGTCTGGATGTGTACTGGTGATGACTGCTCCTGTTGGATGCGAGAGAACTACTCTTTTGAAAAACTGCCAACCTGCCCGATCTGCCATTCCAAAATGGTAAAAGAAACAAAAATGCTCCCTCCACTGAACTGGGCTTTCAGCAATCGCTAATCGCATCCAGGCAAAAGCTGCTCTACATGCTGTCTGAAAGCATATGTGGTATAATCGACTGGTTGATGATACCAAATGTCGGAGGAGTTCATGTTAACTTTTGAAGAAAAACTGGCGATTATTGAATCGTTCCCGCAATTAAGCAAGAAAAAAGTCTCACTTGGCCGTTTTAATTTCCATTATGAAGAAAGCGAGCACGAGAAAAAAACGGTGGTGTTTCACCTCCATCCCAATGGCAATGGGTTTGTGTACGCTGGTCATTTGCCGAAAAAGGCAACAGACGATAAGGGAATGGTGAACATTCGCGATTACACAGCGGACCAGCTGCGTTCTCTGATCGAAGCCTCCATTCACTACCTCTCGCAAAAGCCTGAACCGAGACAAGTACAGACCGTTGACGTAGACGGCCCTGCAGAAGAGCGTTGGGTCAACCGGGAGAACCATACACTGCTGCTGGTACACGAAGACGATTTGTGGAATATCTATGCCGGTCATAATCTGGATGCCTCCTTTGAATCAGAGAAGGAAGCCATTGAGTATCTCCAGGATGAAGGATTTCAACGTGCGTAAATAGAGAAAAAAGCACCACAAAGGGTGCTTTTTTCTGTTTTATCGATTATTCAGCTGCGTGCACAACAATCAGGTACGCTTGATCTGCATCATTTGTGTAGATGTCGATCACATCGTTTTCCTGCAAATCATCCGCGTCTACCGTGTTCCCCGCTTCATCTTTGAACAGAACGGTTTTGGTCAGCTTTACATTTGTGTCGGTATCGGTAAAGAACAGATACTGATCACCATTTACACGAGATTCCAGACCTTTGAATACTTGCGCGGAGAAAGCTTTTTCACCTGTTGCAGAAGAAGCGATGACTTGGTCTTCACGATCTAGTTGCAACGTTGCATATTCGAATTTCTCCAATTCTTTCAGCGTGTCCGCTTCCAGCACTTGATACGTCTTTCCACCCACGACTACGGTTGCTTCTGTCATCGTACCATCTTCATTAACTACATTCACCGCGTCGACTACACCGCTCACTGTGCGTACGGCGCTGGAAATGGCTTTTACTTTACCATCATGAGTCAATACGAGTGTGTATTCTTTCGCATTCGTAGATGCATCCTCATCGATGGTCACACCTGTCGCCAGCGTATACGTTTTGTCATTCACAGTAACCGTTTTGGCTGTTTGCTCCGTTACATAACCCGTCACTGTTTGTTTCTCGGCAGTCAATTCTTTTACATCGTTGGTGCCGATAACTGTTTTCCAGCTAGTGATCATATAGTCATTCAATTGATCCGCGGTAATGCTTGTTGCCAATACCTTTGCACCATCAATCGTTACGGTCGCATTTTCCATCACATCATATACTTTCCCGCCGACCGTAATCGTAGCCAGCACTGCAGGAGTTCCTGCTGTATAGGCAGTTGTGTTGGATACAAGCAAACCGGTTGCTGCTTTTGTTCCTTGCTCTACTTTTACCAGGTCACCTGCTTGAGAGAAGGTAAGAACAGCTACTGTATCATCTTTCAGTTGATCCAGCTCTGCTACTTCCTTGTCATTGACAAAAAGCTCAGTATCCTTCGTCACGTCATACGCTTTCCCGTCTACTTCAATCAGATTTTGTTCTTCGTCAATCTGAATTTCAGCGGTCGCAGTCAGCTTTGTATAAGAAACGAGAGAGGCTTTTCCATTTACATCAAGGGTTACGGCAACGAGATCGCCTTTTGCGATGTCAGCAAACGCAGCTGCTTCTTCTGCTGCCAGAGGGTGTTTTTTCCCTGTCACTTTCGCATCCGAAGTCAATTGGTAGCTTGTGCCATTCACCTTCAACTCACGCTTGCCATTAGTACCGGATACGACCGTGATTTTTTCCACCACGCCTGTTGCTTCATTCGCGCTAAATGTAATGGAGGTTACTTTCCCATTTTCATCAACAATCGCTACAAATTTTTGACCGATGTCGGACTTCTTCACGGATACGCCTGCGTTCACTTCCAGTTCAGTCTCTTTGCCATTCACTGTCGCGGTGAAGGTTTTTTCGTCCCCAACGACAGCTGTCGCATTCAAACCGGTTTTCACAATCCCCTGTACAATCTTTGAATCGGAAGTCGCGATCACAGCAAATGCAATTTTGCCGTTTTTCAGGATGTACTCCATTTCTGCACCCGCTACCAGATTCCCGTATTGTTGTGAATCGCTCGCCAATTCAAATTCATTCGACTGACCTACAAACGTCAATTTACCAGTCGTTTTGTCGTAGGAAGCAATGATGCCTTTTTCAACCGCCAGTTTTTTCTTTGTCCCCACGTGATTGCCTTCCGTGTCATAGTAAGCGCCGTTTGCATAAACAGGCGTTTCCATGAACTTATCCGCGAATTTCGCAATCGTTTCGCGAGTTGCATTCGCCGTTGCCGTTTCTGTCGTATCGTAGATGCCTACTTTGTTCGCTTCCAACAAGTATGGCTGATACCACAGGTTGCTGTTGCTTGCGGCAACGTTAATTTTCAAGCCGTTTACAAAGACAGTCAGCGCTTCTGATACCTTCACGTTATGATTTCCACGGAAAGTGCCATCCGGGTAACCCTTGATAATGCCTTTATCCACTGCCAAGTTGATATATCCGCTCGCCCAATGATCTGCCGGGATATCTTTAAATGCAGTTGTACCGTTGTACAGTTTCACTTGCTCTTCTGTATATCCCATCGCCATGACAGCGATTTTGGCAAATTCAGCTCGTGTTACTTCTTTCGCCGGCTTAAAGGAACCATCTGTGTAACCTTTCAATACACCCGCATAGTTCAATTTCAAGATTGCATTTTTATTTACAGTTTGATCGATATCATTCAAAGGAAGGGAGCTCGCTGCAAAACCTATACCTGGGATGGTAAGCACCCCGGCCAAGACAGCACCTGCAAGAACCGTTTTAAAAGCTTTTGCAGACAGTACGTTTACGTTTTTCAATGAAATCCCTCCGATTATTCAATTTGATGTAAATGACAATCTGATAAAAATCATGTTGTCAAGCAGGAGGTTAACCTGCCTTATGAATACTACATCATCGGAAGCAGGCTTTCATTGATAAAAAATTGGCTGACTTGGCAGGATCTTCTCACATCAGCCTCTAGCTATACCATCCATTAACTCACGATCCGCGCCAATTCCTCTAGGGAAATACGGTTTACAAACTTGCTGAATTTCTCTTTCCCTTTCGCTTTTTCCTTATAGGTATGAATCAATGTGGTAATCACCGGGACAAGTCGATCCGCTGGAAGTCCATTAACAAGCAGTTGTGCCAAGGATGGACGAATCCCTTTTGGATCTGCGCCGACATATACATCAAAGGAATCACGCATTTTCACAACCGCTATATCTTTTAAAAGCGGCTCACTAGTACCCAAAGCACATCCGGCGTAACCGATCTTAATCGGTGTTGGAGTTTCGATTCCCGCAATGGCTTGATGTAGCGTTCGCGCTGTTTCCAGACCCGCTTCTTCCGCTCCCTTACAGAAATTACAGGCGATCAGGCTTTTTGTCACAAAACCAGCAGGATGAACTTCAAGTCCGATACGTTCAAGCTCTTCTATCACAGCATCCATCCGATCAGCAGATACCTCGACATAAAGCTGTTTGAATGGTGTCATTTCAATTTTGGCTGCGGATTCTACGAGGCTGCCGATCTTTGCTAACTGCTCGGCTGTAAATAAGCTACCCCCTACTTGCATGGACGGATTTACCGCAATTTTCACTGTATCTCCCATCGTTATTCTCCTTTACTATTCTGTATTTTATAAATATAGTATACCCCTGTAGCGTATATGGTCAAGTGATTTCGCGCATAAGTCAGTCCTGGTTTTCTTCATTTTTTCCACACAATCGTATGGTACGCTTTCTTCACGGAAGATGATGGAGGTTTGAACATGAGCAAAAAGATCTCTTTTACAAAATGGGGCGCATTTTCGATCGCGCTAGCTGGTGCACTTGTGTTAGCCGCTTGTTCAAATGATGAGGAACCTACAAATTTGCATAACCAAAGCCACAATATGAGTACCATGAATCACACCAATTCCTCTAGTACCAATACATCTCAACCATTTGAAATCCTGACAGGGAATACCTTTACCCTTACTGCCAAAGAAAGTACGCTGCACTTGGACGACAAGACGATAAGAACTGCCTGGACCTATAATGGAACCGTACCTGGCCCGCAGCTGCGCGTTAAACAAGGAGAAACCGTAAAGATTACCTTAAAAAATGAATTACCAGAACCGGTCACCATACACTGGCATGGACTCCCTGTCCCGAACAGCATGGACGGAATTCCCGGAGTGACCCAAAATGCTGTAAAACCCGGGGAAAGCTATACGTACGAATTCAAAGCGGATGTACCCGGCACTTATTGGTACCACTCACACCAAAAAGGCGTCGTCCAGGTGGATAAAGGACTTTATGGTTCATTCGTAATCGAACCTGAGGATCCCCAGCCAGTCGATAAAGATTTTACGCTTGTCCTGGATGAATGGACGAGAGATGAAAACATGACACATGGCGATCATGGCTCATCGATGAACATGGATTCAGCAAGTAACAGCAGCAGCGGACATGAAGGTATGAACCATGGAAGCACCCCTAGCAACAGTCATGAAGGCATGGAAATGGGGAGTATGGAGACACCGATGAGCGATGCTGAAATGATGCCGTTGATGTATCCCATCTTTTCCGCTAACGGAAAGACAGGTTCTGCAATTCAACCCTTAACCGTGAAAGAAGGAGATAAAGTACGAATCCGTCTGATTAATGCGGGCTTCCTCTCTCACCAGCTGCACTTGCAAGGACATGAATTCAAGATTGTTTCTACCGATGGGCAGCCCATTCACAATCCGCCTGCAGTGAACGGCCAATTACTCAATATTGCACCAGGTGAACGCTACGACATTGAATTTGTTGCGAATAACCCCGGGAAATGGCTGATCGATGAGCATAGTAGCAACCCTGGCGCAAAGACTTTGGCAATCCCCCTCGTATACGAAGGTAACGAAAATCATACGGCAGCATCCGATACTGAGAACCTACCACTGATTGATATCACGAATTATGGGGAAGCAGCGAAAAGCCGTTTTTCACTCGATGAACAGTACGACATCGAATACAACATGGATCTTGGGACAAATATGAGCAATGGAAAAACCACCTATACGATTAACGGAAAGGCATTTCCGGATGTCCCGCCTCTGAATGTGAAAGAGGGAGATCTGATTAAAGTGACATTAACGAACAAGTCACCAAAGGATCTCCATCCGATGCACTTGCACGGGCACTTCTTTCAAGTTTTATCCAAAAACGGACAACCCGTTTCGGGATCACCATTGGTGAAAGATACCTTGAATATTTTACCTGGTGAACATTACGTAGTAGCCTTTCAAGCAGACAATCCGGGACATTGGATGTTCCACTGCCACGACTTAGGCCACGCATCACAGGGTATGGTATCTGAAGTAAAATACGCTGGATTCCAACCTGGTTTTACGATCGATCCGTCAGCAAACAATATGCCGGAATAAAACACATAGAGGGCACGGAACACCATGTTCCTGCCCTCTTTTGCTTATTTGCACGGGAGTCGAATGATCACTGTCGTCCCTCGTCCTTCTTCGCTGCTAATGTCAATCTCCCCATGATGCGCCTCCACGATCCCCTTGACGATCGTCAGCCCTAGCCCGGAGCCACCCGTTTCTCTATGACGGGAGCGATCCCCACGATAAAAACGCTCAAATACATGAGGAAGATCCTTTGCCGCGATTCCACTGCCGTTATCGACTACCTTGGCAACGATGTTCTTCACCTGTTTTTCTACCATAACATCTACTTCTCCACCCATCGATGTATGCTTTAATGAGTTGGTTAACAAGTTCGCGAAAACTTGTGCCAACCGATGCTCATCCCCCATCACCCAAGCATTGGAATCAATCGAGCAGGTTATGGTTATTTGTTTTTGTTGGAATATGACCCGCATGGAGTCGACGATGTTTTCGACTACCTTGCTAACATTCACGTTTTCCCTTGACATGTTTATCGACCCTGCCTCTGCCTGTATCACTTGATCGAGATCGCTGACAATGCGTATCAGGCGTAAAACTTCTGAGCGGGTAGCCTCAAGATGCTCGGGAGTCGGCTTCCATACGCCGTCGATCATTCCTTCTGTTTGGGCAAGAAGCGTATTGAGCGGGGTTCGCAATTCATGCGCGATGTCAGAGGTCAGCCGTTTTCGCAACTCTTCTTGTTGTTGCAGATTTTGAATGAGATGATTGAACGCGATCACTAACCCGGACAATTCGTCCATTCCAGATGGTTCCTTTACTCTGACAGACAAATTCCCTTTCACTACGGCCCTCGCCGCAGCACTCATCTCCACGACTGGACTCGCAATCCTACGCGCTGTAAATACACTGACGAGGCATACCAGCACAATGAGAACGAACATGGTCCATTGCAACGCATTCGTATGTGCCATTTGAAAATGCTCTTCCAAGGTAATCGCACTTGAATGGTTATGTTGAATCAGCAAATAGCCAATGATGTTTCCATCTAGTACAATTGGCTGCGGTTCGTCTATGGATGTGATCGCCGCTGATTCCTTGCTGCCAAATACGCGAAGGATTCGATGCTGATCGTCGTACAGAGACACTCGTAACCCGAGGACCCGTGAAGCCGTGTCCAGTTTCAAAAAAGTCTGTTCACTCCACATGTTTTCCTGTTGATATCCTTCGTGAATGAGTGATAACAGTGCTTTCTGGTGTTTCTCGTTTACTTCGTCAATGTAGAGGTTGAAATGATAATCCATTTCCTTTATCGACAGAAAAGTTGAGATAAGTATCCCACTTGCTCCAACAGCCATAAATGCCAAAGCGAGTTTCATCCAGATCCGTTTCATGGTTTATCCCCTTGTCCGAGAAGGGTTATCAAAGCGATACCCTATTCCATACACGGTCTTGATAAACGCAGGCTGTTTCGGGTCATCCTCAATTTTTTGCCGTACATTCTTTACATGGGTATCGATCGTGCGGTCATTCCCTTCGTATTCTAATCCCAGTACCTCTTCGACCAACTCATCTCTAGTCCACGTACGTCCCGGATAGCGCAGCAAAGTAGTCAGTAGGCGAAATTCGCTTGGAGTCATGTCAACGGACTTCCCTTTCTTCCTCACACTCTTTTCTCGCAAAGAGACAAGCAAATCCCCCATCTCCACGATATCACTCAACACTTGGTACTCTCCCGAACGTCTCAGAATCGCGCGGACACGTGCAACCAGTTCCCTTGGGCTAAACGGCTTAACCAAGTAGTCATCAGCGCCTATTTCCAGCCCACGAATGCGATCCGCTTCTCCACTTTTCGCTGTAAGCATCAGGATCGGCACACGGGAAGACTTGCGAATTTCTATGCAGACCTCTTCGCCTGTCATATCAGGTAACATCAAATCAAGAATAATCAGTTCAACAGGGTATGTATCCATGTAATCTAATGCCTCTTTACCCTTTTCAGCTGTAAGTACATGGTATCCTTCCTTGTGCAGATACGAAGAAAGGATGTCGAGAATTTGCGGTTCATCATCTACAATCAGAATGGTAGACATATGTCTCCACCTCACTTTCAAGCAATAACTTTAGTATAGGAGCCATTTGTGTAGAAAGTATGAAGTCCAATCGTTTAGCTTGATCGTATATAATGGAATGAACCCCTGTAAAGTGACAGGGTTACATTTGATACATTATTGCACGCTGCTGAAGAATTATAGACCCGTTCGCGTTCATTTGTGGGTGATTGTTTTTCGACGAGTTGTCGATGCTAGGAGGTGATGAAGTTGCCTTTGTGGGGATTGATTGTAATATCCTTTGCAGGTATTTTGTTCATTGGTGCCTTGTATGACTTTATCATTAAGAAGAAAAACAAGAGGATCAGTGTAGAATCAAGAAACCAGAATCCGTTTGACGAAATTGTCGATCCAATCAGTAAAGATGGTCCTCCGCTGTAAAAAAACATCCAATTAAGCAAAAATAAGAACCTTGCACATGGCAAGGTTCATTGTTTTTCATCATCGAGACATGGTTTGTTTAAACATCTGATGAATCGTAATCGCCGCACCCGCCGAGATGATTCCGTTTGATATCCCATTCACGGTAAATCCGATTGTTACGATTCCAGCAATGCTCCCCGCAATTAACAAGATCCAAATAATCATCCATCGTGGAAAATTTGGTGTCTGCTTTAACGCGTAACCCAATACCAGCAAAGCTGGGGTAACAAGCACGAGCGACGGATGCAGCGTGATTTTTTCAATCAGATCAACTAGCATCGGTATCACCCCCTAATGTTTCACTGAGCTGTCTCTAATTTAATTATATGAAACAAGCGTTAGGGGGGATTGGATGGATGTCCACTTTTCCAAAAATTGTGAAGCTGTCTTACCTCGTCAATTCTGCAATCTGATGCGATTCGTACACCTTGACCTTCGCATGGCAGTCTGACTGGTCTGTAGTCACCATAGCCTTCGCTACACGAACAGCCTCAATCGGTCGGTACTTCCGCCAATGTCCGATTAGCAACGCAGACAAAGGCTTGGCCAACCACTCACCCGCCTTCTCACCCAAACGAAATTCCTGGCGATTGCCGAGTAACAAGGAGGGACGAAATACAAACAAATTCGGCAGATCCAGCTGAATCAACTGTTCTTCCAATTCTCCCTTTACACGGCTATAGAAAATGGATGAATGCGCATTGGCTCCCATCGAGGAGACAAGCAGAAAGTTATTCACTCCATGCTTTTTCGCCATTCTCCCCAGGCTAAGCGGATATTCATAATCGACAACGCGAAATGCTTCCTGTGATTGTGCCTTTTTAATCGTGGTCCCTAAACAGCAAAATACGGAATCGACGTGAAAGAGATCATCCGCTTGTTCAAGTTGGTTAAAATCGATCAAGCGATTATCCAGTTTCTCGTGCTGAATCCCGAGGGGACGTCTTGAGATCGCGATTACTTTTTCATAGGCAGGGTTTTCTAACAGCAGATTGATTACATGCCCTCCGATCAATCCGGTAGCCCCAGCTACCAAAGCCGTCCGTTTCATGAGTTTCGCTCCCATCTCGCTGGTCTTTCATACAGAAAAGAAAGCATACCTCTTTGGTATGCTTTCCCCTCATTTCCCTTAGACACCTGTACGTCTGCGCTGGTTGTTTGGTTTTTTGGTCTGTTGACTTTTGAACATTTGATTACCAGGCTTTCCGTTCATAAAGGACTTTCCGGAAGCTTGCTCTTGCTTCTTTTGCGCAAGCTTGCGTCTCATTGCTTCTTGCAAACTGATCTTTCCTGGCTTTTGCTCTTCTGTTTCCGTCGATTTTTGATTGTCCTGCGTCATAAATGCAACTCCTGTTCAAGCATATTTCTATTCCCTATTGTAGACGATTTCCAGCGCTACTTCCAGCGGTCCTTTACGCAAAAAAGACGCGAATCCACAATTAGGCTCCACGTCTTTTCCTTCCTATTCAATTACAGCAATGGATTTTCGTGTTTTGCCTTCAAAATACTCCAGCGACGGTCTACCTCTGCCTGAAAAGCGGCGAGCAACTCACTATTTTCCGGCTTCAACATATGCTTGGATTTGCCCAACGATTTGAGCCATTCGCTGACAGGCACACGCTTCCCTTTTTCATCGGGGTCGAAAGTAATGGTCGTGACACCGTTTTCCACCTCATACAGCGGGAAGAAGCAGCTGTTGACCGCATCCCCTACGATCTCTCCGCCCAATTCATCTGGGGACTTCCAGTTCAGCGGGCACGCGATCAAGATTTTGCCGTACACCATTCCTACATTTTGCGCGTACCATTGAGCTTTCGCCGCTTTTTTCAGCAGATCCTGCGGGTAGCTTTCCGTCCCGGTAAACACATAAGGAATGTTGGTAGCGGCCATGATCTGCGGTGTATCCTTGTGATGGAACAGCTTTCCTTGCTGTGCTTTTCCTACATTTGAAGTAGAGGTCATGTGGCCCAGCGGCGTCGAATAGGACAGCTGGCTCCCCGTATTCATATAGCCTTCGTTATCGTATTCCAGGATGATCATCTTATGATTGCGCAGCGCTGTGCCGATCGCAGGTCCCATCCCGATATCCATACCGCCATCTCCGGTAACCATCACAAAGGTGAAATCATCGGCTACCTCGATTTCCCCGCGTCGTTTCAACTCATGGAAGGCTTCCACGACCCCCGACAGCGTAGGCGCACCGTTTTGGAAAAGATTGTGAATATACGTTTGCTTATGCGAGCTGTATGGATAGCCAGTGGTCACCACCATGGCGCAGCCAGTCTGGAACAGCGCGACGATATCCCCCTCAATTCCTTTGAAGAACATCTCCAGTCCGGGGAAAATGCCGCAGCCCGGACAAGCCCCGTGACCCGATGCAATGCGCTTCGGTTTTTTGGTCAACGAGCGCAGCGGTGGGATTTTCACATGCAGTTTTCCCGTTTCTTCATTAGGCGTGACGGTGATCAGTCCAGACTTGAAGGCGTCACCATACAACGGCTCCAGCACCCGCTTCATGGTGATATCCGGATTGCCTGGCGTGTGGCCGTAGTAGTCAAAGGGCTTCTCGGCATAGCCCTTCTCCATCGCGTCGATCGCCATCTGGAAAAAAGCTTCCGCATCATCCATGAAGAAATCTTTTCCACCGACACCGAAAATGCGGGAAAGCACAATGGTTTTGTTGTTTTTGTCATCCTGCAAAGCTGATTTGATCTCATGTGTCAAATTCGCGCCATGTCCGCCATAGGAGTCTGCCCTTTCACCGACTAACACAGCTTTCACGTTTGCCAACGCTTCCCGAATTTCCTTCGCAGGGAACGGCCGGATCATATTCGGGCTGATCACGCCTGCCTTGATGCCTTTCGCACGCAGCTTATCCACGACATCCTTGGCCGTCTCGGCTGCAGAGTTGAGCAAGAACAGTGCTACTTCCGCGTCATCCATCCGATACAGGTCGAGAATTGGATACTCACGACCGGACAATGCCTTGTACGCAGCCATGATCTCCAAATAGACTTCCCCCGCTCGATAAATCGCTTCCGATTGCTGATAGTTGTTGTTGATCAAATCTGGATCATTCATGTAGGGACCGATCGTGATCGGATTTTTCGGATCTAATGCATGAGGATAGCTGGTATCGCGCGGACCTACAAAGTTTTGTACAACCGTACGATCCGTAAAATATTGGACCCGCCTCTTTTGATGAGACGTAAAGAAACCGTCATACGCAACGAGGACAGGCAGGCGAACATCTCGATGCTCTGCCAGTTTCAACGCCATGATGTTCATGTCATACACCGCTTGAGGCGTACGTGCCAACAGGATCGGCCAGCCAATGTTCAAGCCGTAGTACAAATCGGAGTGATCGCCTCGAATGTCGAGTGGCCCGCTGATTGCCCGAGTGACCAGATTCATCACCATCGGAAAACGTGTACCCGATTGAACCGGCAATTGCTCCAGCATATACAGGAAGCCATTGGCGCTTGTCGCATTGAACACACGTGCCCCTGCAGTTGCCGCCCCGTAGCAGATGCCTGCCGAACCGTGCTCACCGTCAGCCGGGATCAAGACGATATCGTGTTCGCCTCGGGATTTCATGGCATCCAGGTATTGCGCCACCTCGGTAGAAGGAGTGATCGGAAAATAACCCATGATGTGATAGTTAATTTGTGCTGCGGCCATGGCCGCCATCTCGTTTCCAGATTCAAAAGTAAGTGTTTGCTCCGGACGCTGCCCTTCCAGTACACTGCCCATTTCTTTCTGATAATTGATCGCCATCACTTTACCCCTCCTTCTATCATTGGGAAGCCAACACGTAGTTTTGTTTCACACGATGGTCCTCCGCGTAACCAATCTCTTCGCGCAGAGTGGTCAACGCCTCGGTCGGACAGGCCAGCACGCATTTTTGACAGCCTTTGCAGTATTGGTAATCGATCCCCTGCAGCATCATTTGCGGACGTCCCTTTTTGTCTGGCTTTTCCTCCCAGACAAAGCAGTAATCGGGACAAACGGTGTCACAGGCCGCGCAGTGAATGCACTTTTCCTCGTGCAACTGCGGGATAAAGCCTTGTCTGGAGCCGCTCAAGTCTTTCAGGATGCTATTGCCAGGGTTGATGATCGTCCCACCGATCGCCTGGGTCAAATAGCCAAGCGAGGGCTGCGGGCGAATGAACTCTTTTCCTTGGGCATCTGGTGCAGCTTCGATGGTGGCAAAGGTAACTTCCGCGTAGCCGCGGTCAAATGTGCGAATATTCGGCTCCACCAGATGCGGATATTTATGTTGAAAGGTTTTTCGAATCACGTCACGCATGGCATCAGCATCGAGGAAATCGCAAATGCGAAACAACGCGCCCAGCATCGCTGTGTTAACCTTGGTTTTCTCCTCGACTGCAATACCAAGGGCATCAATCGTTGCCAAGGTACCATACTCCAGCTTCAAGTCACGACGAACATCGTCTGCGTTCCTCGTCGTATTGACCAGTACTACACCATCCGGAATGAGACCGCTTACAACATCGACCGTTTTGTACAACGCTTCATGGAACACCCCTACGACATGTGGTCTCTCAATCGGACTGTGCGCGCGTATCTCTACATCGTCATCGCAAAAGCGTACAAACGCTTTGACGGGCGAGCCCTTCTTTTCAGAACCATACGATGAAAAGTTGGAGCCATTTAGCCCAAGACCCAGGACCCCTGCTTCTGCCAGCATTTTTCCTGCCAGATTCGCTCCCAGTCCACCGATTGATTCCAAGCGAATCTCGAAAAAGCCCAGTTCATTTTTCTGAGGTAGTTTTGACATGTGAAAGCCTCCTTGTCTAAAAATTCTGAAACTGTTATATAACTGATACACAGCGATGAAACAGAATGAAACAGGATGACTAAAATCACATTTTCCTCTTAGCATAGGTGGTTTTCTGTTATACTTGTATATAGAGTATTCTATAGTACAGCTCATGTTCCTGCAATATGGTTTTGCAAAAATGGTTTTTTTAGGTATATTTCCATCTGTTTTAACAAGAATAAAATCACCGAATAAAAAAATCACCCGGGTTCTGGGTGATTCAACAAGGTAGTATTCTTTATTCTTTCGATGCTTACCAACGCGCTTCTACGGGAACTTGAAAAATCGTGAACTCGCGCGTCCATTTTTGTGAAGTAATGATCAGCTTTTTTCCATCCTTGGCAAAAAAATACCCAGCGCCATTTTGATCTTCGTAGCTCCAGCCGTGCAAAGACATGTGTTTCTTAACATGCTCGACCGCTTGGCCTTGAGGATCTTTCATCCCATACCATGAAAATCTAACGTCGTCAGCCAGCTTGACCAACGTATTCTCCGCGCCTTTCAAATCTCTCAGCACTTCCGCTTTCGATGCGGGAAAGGGAACTGCTGGATACGTAAAAATCGGCCGTTCCAAGGTGAACATGGCAAACGCACCAATGAACAATACCATCCATAACAACAATCGGTTTTTCCATGTCATTTGCTGATGACTATCCAACTTGACCCCAACTCCCTTTGGCTTCTTTGCCTTCATCGTACCCCTTTATCTGGAAAAAAGTCCACATTCCAAAAGGAGGAAGCCTCGTGCAAAAAAAGCAGGATGTTTACTGCCGATACCACCTTGTCAGCCCTTTTTGCATGGGTAAATCCCGCCCACTACGGAGTGAGGAAATGACACTTGAACATCTCATTCCCAAGACGAAAATGCGACAAGGAAATTTTCGGGATCGCTACGGGTTAAAAGGAATCGGTACCTCTTCGCCTGAAAACACGGATATTACTTGCCAGCGTTGCAATCACTTTAAGAAAAATGCTACCGACCTAGAATTTGTATGGAAGCTGCGGTACTGTGAGCGCTATGGTCTCGACCTGCAGTCAAAATCTCGCTTAGTGCAATCGTTGCTGCAAGGTTTCGATACAAGCGCGAAGGCCGCTATCTCTACCGAGGACTGGAGTCGCATCGCCCATACCGTTCTCTTTGGAGAATCTCAGATCAAGGGACACTCCGCCTTCATGGCATTGGGAAAAAACCGTATAAGACTTGAATCCGGAAGATTACGAACCTATCAACGCGGGAACCGAACCATCTATTCAACAACTGATGACTAATCGAAAAGTTCAACGACACGTACTTCTTGCATTTTCATGTATCCTCCCTGCCGTTCATTACGTCACAGCTGCAACTAATTGCTGTGTGTAGTCATGGCGATCTTTGCTCAAGATTTGATTGCTGGCAAACTGATCAACGATTCTGCCCCCTTTCAATACCAGCATGCGCTCACTCATCCATCTCACCGAAGCGATATCGTGAGAAATAAACAAGTAGGCCATCCCTAGCTTTTGTTGCAGGCTTTTTAATAGCTGAAGAATTTGGGCCTGCACGGACATATCCAGGCTCGCGGTTGGTTCGTCACAGATCAGCAAACGAGGAGCAAGACTGATCCCCCGTGCTATGGCAACCCGTTGTTTTTGTCCGCCACTTAATTCATGCGGATATCGGTCCATATGTACAACGTCAAGCCCTACCATTTCCAAAAGCTTGGCCGCCGTATCTCTGCGCGAATGGCGCACCTCTTCCAAAAAAGTCGGCGTCACATGAGGGTAATTATCCAGCGGCTCCATGATTGAGCGCCAAATGGGCAGACGTTGGTTCAAGGATGACGTAGGGTCTTGGAACACCACTTGGATATGCTGTCGCATTTCGCGAAGAGCGCTCCTTTTCATCTGCAAAAGAGAAACGTCATTCAGACGCACCTCACCTCGTTCTGGAGACTCGAGAGCCAATAAGATGCGGGCAAGGGTACTTTTGCCGCTGCCACTCTCCCCGACCACTCCCAGACATTCCCCTGTTTGGATGAAAAAAGAGACATCCTCCAGCACTTTTACTATACCTGCTGCTTCCTTGTACGTTTTACTGAGATGTTCTACTTCCAATAGCGATTTCAAGCGGTATCAGCCTCCGATCCGACTGCTTGCGGTTCTTTTTCGTTCGCTATGTCCATTTCCGTCAGTGACGGTCTGGCTGCTAGCAATTGTTTCGTATAGGGATGCTGGGCCTGACTGCGAATCAAATCGGCCGAGCCTATCTCCACGATGCTCCCCGCTTTCATGACAGCGATCGTAGTCGCCCGCTTCAAGGCTAGTCGCAGGTCATGCGTGATCAGGAGCATGGCACATCCGGATTGTCTCTGCAGGAAGGACATCAGATCCATTACCCGCTCCCCCGTCAGAACATCCAGCGCCGTCGTCACCTCGTCCGCGATTAACAAATCTGGCTCAAGCATCATCGCACATGCCAACGAGGCTCGCTGGCGTTGCCCGCCGCTCAGCTGGAAGGGATAGCTGCGGAAGGTACGCTCTGCAGGCAACCCAACTCGATCAAACCAATGCAAAATAAGCTTGGTCGCTTCCTGGGTGGATATCTTCCGATGGGATCGGAGGGTTTCGACACATTGCTTCCCTACGCGTATGAACGGGGTAAAGCTTCCCTGGTAATCCTGCATCACGTATCCGATTTGACTGCCTCGACTTTGGCGTTTTCGTTTTTCCGGCCACGGCACCATATTCTCTCCCCGAAAGAGGATTTCACCTTCGTCAATGTAAAGGGCCGGGGGCAAAAGTCCCATCACTGCATTCGCCGTCATGCTTTTTCCACTGCCGCTTTCTCCTACCAGCGCTAGCGTTTCACCACGCTTGATCGAAAAAGTGAGATTTTCTACGACTTTTTGCTTGCAGTTCCCATTCTTCACGCAGATGTTCAACCCGTTGATTCGCAATACATCTGTCACAACTGTCTACCTCCATTCCCGCTTCCTAACGACTGCGAACATCCAATAGATCGCGCAGTCCCTCCCCAATCAGATTGCAAGCAATGACCACCACCATGATGGCGATGCCCGGGTAAATCATCAACTCCGGTATTGTTTGAAAGTACGGCCGAGCATCATTAAGCATTGCCCCCCATTCCGGTAATGGAGGCTGTACCCCTAAGCCCAAGTATGACAGCGCCGATATCGTCAAAATGACTTTCCCAACATCCAGTGCGGCAAGCACGATTACCGGCGAAAGAACTTGCGGCAGTAAATGACGCCAAAGAATCGTCCACAGGCTGCTTCCTGCCACACGTGCCGCCAGCACATACTCCTTTTCGCGTTCAGACAGCACAATACTTCTGACGACCCGTGCATAGCCGATCCATTTGACCAGCACAATCGCGATCACCAAATTGGTGAGATTAGGTCCGAGAAATCCTGCAATGGTAATGGCAAGCAAAAATTCTGGCAGAGCGCTGACACCATCCACCAGCCGCATGACAACGGCATCAAGTCGACCACCTACATACCCCGACAGCAGTCCAAGCGGCACCCCGATCAAGGCGACGGTTGCAATCACCAATGCAGAGACACCCAACGTCAATTGTGCGCCTGCCATCAATCTGGACAAGATGCATCTGCCCAGGTGGTCTGTTCCGAGCGGATACTTCCAACTCGGACCTTGCAGACGTTCTGCCATCTGAGCTGTCAGCGGATCATTGATCACGACGCTCGGTCCAATCAGCGCAAACAAGACAAGCAAGGTGAGGAGACCCATTCCCAATACAAGCGACGGTTTACGCAGTAGTTTTCGTCGAAAGCTCAATCGCACAGGACTTTGAAATACCACTGCTTCAACATATTGCGGCTCGCCCATCTTACACTGCCCCCTTTCCGAAACGAATTCGTGGATCTAAGAGGCTGTAAGTGAGATCAACAAGCAAATTGACGACCACGACAAAAAAACCTGTGAACAATACATATCCTTGAACAATCGGGTAATCCCGCTGAAAAATTGCCTCCACGATCATTCCGCCCAATCCGGGCCAGGAAAACAATGTCTCAATCACGACCTGACCCGCTAGCAAATTCCCCATGCTCATCCCAAATACAGTGAGCACTGGCAGGAGCGCTGCTCGCAATGCATGCTTTGTCATAATCCGCCACTCTGCGATTCCTCTGGCACGAGCGGCACGAATATATTCCTGTGACAAGCTTTCAAGGAGACCTGTTCGCAGCAAACGTGAATACACGGCAGCCATCGCGAAGCCAAGGGTGAGCGACGGCAAAATAAAGGAGGAAAGTCCCCCTTTCCCCATGGTAGGCAGCCATTTCCATTGATAAGCAAACGCGTAGATCAACAGCAGTCCCAGCCAAAAACTCGGGATGGAAGCACCGATTAAAGCGAACAGACGGCTTACATGATCTGGCCAACGCCCCGGATATTTGGCGGCAAGGATTCCAAGCGGGGCTGCGATCAGTACCATTACGGTCATTCCTCCCACCGCCAGTTGAATGGTAGCGGGAAGTCGCTGGATGAGTTCATCCAACACCGGTTTTCCTTTGATATAAGACTCTCCCATATCCAGCTTCAAAAGCTGTAGCAGCCAGCTGGCATATTGTGTGAAGAGTGGTTGATCAAATCCAAGTTCTTTACGCAGGGCCTCTTCATCCGCTTGAGTAACAGCCAGCTCTTCCGTATCCAAAATGAGCATGACCGGATCTCCCGGTGCCATTTTCATCAATGTAAACGTCAAAAGGGACAACAGAAACATCACGAAGACAAGCTGCCATAATCGGGCTGCGATCAGCTTTCCCACTTATTTCACATCCATTTTGTTGTTGATGTAGTAATAGTCTTCGGCCCCTGGCTTCCAGTTCAAAATACGGTTATTTACGCCGACGATCATATTGGGATAGACCAGAAACGAATGCATGACCTCGCGATTTATAATGTCCACCGATTGTTGAGTCAGCTTTACCCGTTGCTGGATATCAGCAGTCGCATTTAACTGCTTTACCACCTGAATCAGGTCTTCGTTGGCCAGATTGATCGGATTTAATGAACCGCCCGGCATAAATGCGGAGTTCAAATAAAAACCTCCATCCCCGCGCGGAGAGGTTGAATTGCTATACGTCGCCACATCCCAATCCTTATGATCACGCAAATACTGGTCGACGTTCTCCACCGTTTTGATCTCCATCTCCAGTCCAATTTTGGCCGCTTCCGACTGCAGCAGCTGGGCAATCAGAGGAAGCTCCGGCCGGCCTTTATAGGTGATGATTTGCATCGAAAGCGGCTGGCCGTCCTTCATCCATTTCCCTTTCGTATTCATCTTATATCCCGCTTCTTCCAGCAATTTTTTGGCTTCTGCTGAATTGGGCTTGCGCACTTCATCCTTGCTTCCAAAAGGCAACCGATGATGAAAAGGCCCATTTGCCGCTGTCGCATTCCCCAGCAGGATGTCATTGACAATACTGTTGCGGTCCAGCAATAAATCAATGGCTTTCCTTACCCGGATGTCTTGCAAAAGCGGCTTCTGCTGGTTGTACAAAAGAAAATGAACCCGCAGACTTGGCACCGACTCTACCCGCAATTCAGGATCTTGTTGAATCACACTGACTGTCTCGGCTGGAATTTGGTAGACGATATCCGCTTCCTTGGACTGCAAAGCCATGGCCCTTACATTGCCATCCTCATTAAAGGCGATTTCAATTTCATCGAGCTTTGCTTTCCCATCCCAATATCCGTCATAGCGAACCAGATCCGCTTTCACATTCGGTTGGAACTGCTTCACTTTAAAAGGTCCCGTACCTACTGGCGCGAGATTGAATGCTTCGGTTCCCATTTGTTTTTCAGCTTCCACCTGAACCACACTGGCAAACGGATTCACCAATTCCGAAGGCAGCGATGGATGCGGTTCCGTGGTCACGATTGTCAATTCTTGCCCACTGGCCTTCATCGATGCGATCTTCAACGCTCTTGCCAGCGCCGGACTTGCAGCAACCCCACGTTCAAACGAAGTTTTTGCGGCAGCGGCATCCAGCTTCGTACCATCTTGGAAGGTCACCCCGTCACGGATCGTAAATGTCCATGTACGCTCGTCAACTGCTTCCCATTTGGAGGCAAGCCAAGGTTGTACTTCTAAATTCTCATCCATGCGCACAAGCGTTTCCGTCACTCCAAATTTCAAGGGATAGAAGCTGTTATGCGGATCTAGACTGCCGGTTTTGAAATGAATGATCATTTTCGCTTTTTTCAGCCCTGCTTTTCCCTCTTCAGCCGTAATGCTTGGATTGGCAGCTTCTTGTTGGCCACATGCAGTTAGCAGCATGCCAGTTACCAGCAACAGGGATAGAAATAAGCTCTTCTTTCGTTTTATCTTCTTTATTGAAAACATTTTCGGCGCCCTCTTTCTTGAAAATATCTTGCAACCTGCACTCAAAGTGTAATCATTCCGATTTACAAAACAATTCTCGCCATATGTACCGTTTCCATCTCGTCATGGTCTTCTTTTATCATATGAAATCCAAGCGAGTCCCAAAAATTCACGGCACCCGGCAAGAACCGATGAGTGTGCAGGTAGGCGGTCGTATATTGTTGTTCTTTGCAAAACAGAATTGCTTGTTGAACCAGTTTTTTTCCGACGCCTTTCCTGCGTATCTGTGGATTCACGTAACATTTGACGATTTCCGCGGAGTTGTTTAATTCGGATGCTTCGGACAAATCTTGAAACCTGCCGTCATAAGGGACCACCCCGATGCATCCAACGATTGTGCCTTTCTCATCATGCGCTAGCAGAAATGATGACCTTTGAGCATGTATGTAGATGTGCTCAAATGCTTGGAGATCCCGCGGAACGTGTGAATGATCCAGCATGGGAAATACCTCTCGACGAATTGGGAGAACAAAGTCGATGACAGCTTCGATATGTTCTTTTCGCGCTGCTCTGATTTTCATGTGAGAACCCCGCTCTCTTCCTCCAAGACAGTCGAAACAACTGGCATTGGATCAGCAAATAGCGTCCAATCTTGCTCCAGCTCCAATGCTGTCAGCAAGCATCGATCCAAATCACGGATGATTTCCTCTTGATTCATCTCGATCCCAATAAACACAATCTCATTCTGCCGATCACCGTACTTCGGATCAAACGTCTGATACCACTCTGGATTCTCCTGTTTGAGTTGCTCTTGCTCCTCTAGCGGCAAAGCAGCTACCCAATATCCTGCTACCCCGATCTGAATAGAGGGGCCTGCCTGGCTAACCGTCATGACGACTTCATTGCGCGTCGCGATCCATAGGAACCCTTTTGCACGAACAACTTCTTCCGGCCACTGCTCGAGCCATTGCATGAACCGCTCTGGGTGAAAAGGAACTCTTCTGCGGTACACAAAGGAGGAAACACCGTATTCTTCCGTCTCAGGGGTATGATGATCTTGCTGCAGCTCCTTCATCCAGCCAGCGGATTGACTTGCTTTTTCAAAATCAAACAATTGAGTATGTAAAATTTGATTCGGAGCGACTCTCCCATGGACGGAACGGATGATTTTCGCCGATGGCTGCAACCTTCGAAGAATACGCTCCAGTTGCTGCAGTTCATTCTCCGGGACCATATCGCATTTGTTGATAACCAACACATCACAAAATTCAATCTGTTCAATCAACAGATCAACCACTTCCCGAGAGTCATCTTCGCTTGCAGCTTGCTGGCGGTCCAGCAAATTTTCTCCCGAGGAAAAGTCATGCCAGAATCGATAAGCATCCACCACGGTTACCATCGTATCAAGACGGCAATAACGAGTTAAATCAATCCCATTCTCCTCGTCCACATAGCTAAAGGTCTGTGCCACCGGGATAGGCTCACCGATTCCCGTCGATTCAATCAAAATGTAATCGTAGGCACCTTCCTTAGCCAACCGCTCGACCTCCACCAGCAAGTCTTCCCGCAGTGTGCAGCAGATGCAGCCATTGGACATTTCTACGACTTTCTCATCCGTACGGGAGAGGCTGCTGTTTTGTTTGACAAGCGCCGCATCAATATTTAACTCACTCAGATCGTTCACAATCACTGCGACCTTCCATCCTTCACGGTTGTTCAGCACATGATTCAAGATAGTTGTTTTTCCGGAACCCAAATAACCGCTCAATACAGTCACCGGAATGCGATGATCCGCTTCTATTTCAAGGATTTGTTTTTGCTCTTGATATTGCATGAAAACACCCTTTCACAAATCGTAATTGTTCTTATTTATGTTTATTAGCCTACTGGAGATGCGTACCACTTGTCAATATAAATCGTATTGATTACGTTTTATTCCGGATTGTGTCGCTCTCTTGTGTACGGTTGTTCTTGATTGCGAACCTATTAGAACTATATGTACATCCCATATGTGATATGAAGATACGGCGAGCCAGCAAGGAACAGTCCCGTGCCCTTGTAAAGACGTACTGTACAGACTAACATGATCAGCAAAAAATAGCCTTGGCCGACTAACAGCCAAGGCTATATGCATACGAGCGAACCGGAGCCGATTCGCGATTAGTGACCCTTCATCATGCCCGGGTCCGGATTGTCCCCGCCGGCGGTTCCGTCTTCTTCCTGCTGCTTCGGTTTACGCAGAAGGAGCGACAGTGCGACACCCGCGGTCGTGAGGCACGCGGACAGGAAGAACGTGTCGCCGTAACCCGCGACGACGGCGTTCAGCGGATTTGCGTCCGCTCCCGCGCTTGCGGCGTGGGAAGTGATTTGCGCCGTCAGATAACCCGTCAGGCCCGCGACCGCGAACGAGACGACGACTTGCTGAGCTGCTGTTGTCAGCGGTGTAACGCGGCCCACCAGACGGCGAGGCGCAGAGTTCAGGACATGCGTGTTGAGCGGCATCATAGAGAAGCCCATGCCGAGACCCATGATGCAGATGCACAGGATGATAACCCACAGCGAGGTATCCACCGATATGCCGGACAAGATGTACAGGGAAATGGATACGACGGCAAGACCGGCGAAGGCAAGCGGACGCGCGCCGATCTTGTCGAACAATCGGCCGCTGATCGGCATGCCGATTCCCGCGCATAGCGCAAAAGGCATCAGGATCCAGCCTGTTTCAAGCGCGGTGTAGCGCATGACGCCTTGCAGATACAGCGGTACGATCATCATTGCGCCGAACAGGGCAAGCTGTACGATCCACGTCAAGATGATGCTGCGTGTAAAGTCGGACGACTTGAACACTTTCAGCTCCAGCAGCGGCTGCTTCTGTGCCAGTTCCACGAAGATGAAGAGGATGAGCGCAATGCCGCCGACAGTCAAGCCCGTGATCGTCGAAGCCTGGGACCAGCTGGTGCCGCCTTCGCTTACGCCGTACGCAAGCATGGAGAAGGCGATCGGCGCGAGGCACATGCCGATGACGTCCAGATGCGGCGCCGCATGCCGGGCGGATTTCGGCAAATATTTATA
This sequence comes from Bathyarchaeia archaeon, assembly GCA_035644815.1. GTDB lineage: Bacteria > Bacillota > Bacilli > Brevibacillales > Brevibacillaceae > Brevibacillus_F. Next base: position 26,301 of record DASQNU010000083.1, read on the forward strand.
CCCGAGAATGAAGGCGATAATGCCGATCGGTAGATTGATGATGAAAATCCAGTGCCAGCTGACAGAATCGACCAGCCATCCGGATAGCACCGGACCGAACGCCGGCGCCATCTGCAGCGGGATGCCGAGTACGCCCATGACGGATCCGCGGCGCTCTGGAGGTGCGAGCTTGAATACCATGGCCATCCCGATCGGGGCCACCATGCCGCCGCCCAAGCCTTGAATGATGCGGTAAATGATTAGCTGTTCCGCCGTTTGCGCGATGCCACACAGCACGGAGCCGATCGTGAACAAGGCGATCGTAATCATGAAAATTTGCTTGGAGCCGAATTTATCGGTCATCCAGCCTGCAAGAGGGATAACGGCGGATAAGGCAAGCGTATAACCGGTGACGGTCCATTGGATCGTCTTCAGATCGGTGTCGAAGTATTCAACAAGTTTCGGAATGGCATTATTGACGACGGTGCTGTCCAGAATAACCATGATCATGGCGGCAATAATCGCCATAAGTGGCGGCAGAATGGCTTTCAGCGAGAAGTCGTCCTTGCCGGAAGCCATCGGTTTTGTTTGCATAGGAGCTGACATAGGTCCCTTCTTTCTGCTCATCGAGCTGAGTATGGATGAAAATAATGATCATGGAACAAATTGAACTGTTCTTCGATGGACGCCGACACGCGGAAATAGGAGTCGTCGTGGGATTCTTGCTTACAACCGGCCTTGATGACGGGCTACAGGATTGAGCCGAAGATTTGCTGAATCATGAGCAGCAGCTTATCACAGCCGACGTCACCCCCGATCCATCAATATGTTGCTTTCACATACAAATCCGCAGGCAATGCCTGCACGAACGGCGACCAATAGCCTGTCGCGTAAAGATGAAGCCGGTACATGGCCCGCGTACACTCCGCACAAAGAAGCTTGCGTTCGTTGTCCCATCCGCAAGCTTCGGGCGAAGTTTGCGAATGTCCGTAGCCTGATCGCGTGGTCCGGCAACCTCCGGCTCCAGTTTGGCGATTCTCGCCTGCAGCTTATTCCTGACCCGTTCCACCCGCTCCTGTTCCTGCCGCCAATCCTCCGCTTCCATCTCTCCCTGGAACACACTCCTTTTTCCGTTTTCTGGGGTAAAAAAGAGCATTGACAAATTAAAGTTCCAGATGTACAATTAAATTAGGAATAATAATGGATGAAATACTTATTTTAATTTGTCAAATGCGCTATTGATTATATCATAGCGTTAATTAGCGTTCAATCCTTTTTTGTCGTTACCCTCCGGTAGCGCTGAACTCTCACTCTGATTGTTGTCAGTTTAAACAGACCACCGCGTAGTTAAGCAGCCAGAAGATGACCCTTGAATTCATCAGGGGTCATCTTTTTTTGTCCACTGGTTCCGAATTGTAATAGGTTATGTTGGTATGCGGAGACGCGGTCTAAAATTTTATTTACGCCGAACATTCCCTTCATCCACCAATCTTTGTTCTTCGTTCATAGGCAAAAATCATCATGATCATGCCTAAGATTGAGCAAATCAAATACATAAATGAATAAGAGGAATGATCCGCGACCGGCCCCATAATGACTCCCCCCAACGAAACGCCTAAATCAGCCATCGCAATGAACAATCCGATTAATACGTTGCGACTCGCCTGCGGCAGAACAAAGGTTAGATACGTTGTTAACGTAGGATAGAGCGACGCTTGGGCAATCCCCATTAATACGGCGCCTATGTAGAAAAAGGCGGCCCCACCCATGATCGATAGGCTTACACATAGTGCTGCTACTGCAAGAATAAGCATATTCCCCATTATGAAGGATGAACGCCATTTACCGTCCGAAGGGATTTTTTTCCGCAACAGAAACCGTGCCAATACGACGGTCCCCGCCTGGAGCATGAGATAAATTCCCGCATTTCCGTATTTGATTTGTCCTGCGTACAGCGGTATAAAAGTTGTAACAGCGCCAAATACAATGGAAGCCGTCAGCATCAATCCGCTGCATTTACTTAAATGCGGATTTTTAACCAATTGGCTAAAGGACTTAAACATCGTTGCTCCCTGCTCCGCCCGAACCGGAGGAGGCTCGGTCTCTTTTTTGTCCATTTTGGCGCTATAGCCCACTACACCTGTAAGGATAGCAATGGTTATCATGGCTACTGTAAAATAATTACTGTTTTCTGCTTGCCAAATGCCTAGAGCGAGTAAGGGCCCAAGAATACCAGGCATATAAGCGCATAGGGAATACATCGAAATTCCTTGGGAACGATCCTTATCCGGCAACGCATCAATAATGCCAAGCTGTAATGCCATGGAGAAAAAAGCTGTACACACCCCTTGCAGAATACGGGCAGCGAAATAGCCCTCTAGTCCGGTAAACGTGTATAGGAGTAAAGCAAGCCCATTGAAAATAAGAATCGTACGGAGCACCTTGATCGGCCCATGTTTTTGAATGATATGGCCCGCCCACGGCCGGAAAAACATGGTTGTAAACAAGTATGATCCCATGATGACCCCGATCGTTGTATTGGTCGCACCCAGCAATGCCCCTTTCAAAGGAATAATGACATTGAGTATGGAGTTCGCGCTAAAATACAAAAGAGTCAACATATATAATCGCAAAAATGGCCAAGACAGAGCCCCTCTCACAGTTTTTGCTCCTTCCCCTAAACCCTTTGGTCTCTCTAATTTGCAATCATGTTACGCAATGATCATCTGCAGCAATTTCTTTGTATACGCAGACTGAACATCTTTTAGTTGTTCAACCTTAACGATTTCTTCGATCTCACCATTTCGGATGATCATGACTCTGTCGCAAATATAGGCGGCGGCCTGTATATCATGGGTGATAAAGATGTAGCCCATGTTGTAAAGTTTCCTCAAGTCCTTCAGCAACTCAAGCACTTGTAATTGTACGGATCCATCCAAGGAGCTGATTGCTTCATCGAATAGTATGCATTTTGGTTCAGTTGAAACGGCCCTCGCTATACATACCCTTTGAGCCTCTCCTCCGGATAACTCATGGGGATACTTTTTTCGATAGGACGGATTCAACCCAACTTGGCATAATAAATGATCAATCTTGCTTTGAACATCTTCCAGAAGCTCCCTTTTCATGTGCAAAGGCTCTAGAATGGCCTCTTCCACCGTGTAAAATGGATTGATGGAGGAGGTGTAGTCTTGAAATACCGCGCTGATGTTCCCCATTCTCACCCTTCGATCCTCTACACTTTTACCCTCAAACAAGACGGTTCCTCGATCCGGCTTTTCAATTCCTAATAGCAATCGTCCCAATGTTGATTTCCCACTTCCACTTTCTCCGATGATGCCGAGACACTCCCCATGCTCGCATTCGAAACTAATGTTTTTCAACACTTGCTCTTTTTTCTTTGAGAACAATCCGCCTTTTTTGTATGATTTCTCAACGCGATCAACGCTCAGCAATGCTAACTCCTCCCAAGATTCTCTTAAAGTGTTGATTCAGCACCCTCTTCGTGGAGATTAAGTAGCGAGTATATTCATGCTGAGGGTCCGTGAATATGGCATGGGTCGTCCCGTTTTCAACAATGTTTCCGTCTTTCATGACCAGAACTTCATCGGCAATTAACTTGACAATCCCTAAATCATGAGAAACGAAAATCATAGAGCATCCCATCCGTTCCCGCAATTGGAGAAACTGTTCAACGACTTCGAACTGCGAGATTGTATCGAGTGCTGTCGTGGGCTCATCCGCGATAATGATGTCAGGCTCCAATACAATGGCAAGCGCGATCATCACCCGCTGCAGCATTCCACCCGATAACTGGTGAGGGTACATATTCATCACCTCTATCGGGTTTTTCAGCATTACGCTTTCCATGGCATTTTTCATCTTGGCTATGATTTCGCCTTGGCTCCAGCCAAAATGTTCAACAAGGGTCTCCTTGAGATGAACTCCCACCACACAAGAGGGATCGAAGGCACGCATGCCATGTTGCAATATCATGCAGAGATGTTTTCCCCTCATTTTCCTCATTTCTTTCTCGGAAAGTTCGCTCAAATTTTCTCCTCTGAACAAAATGTCTCCGCTTTGTCGGATCCCGTCTTTATTCAATCTCATGATAGCCCTGCAAGTCACAGACTTTCCGCTACCGCTTTCTCCTACGATGGCCAGGCAGCTTCCCTGCTTTACATGGAAAGAACTATTCGGAATGATTACGCGATCCGTGTGTCTATCCCAAATTCTCAAATGGTTGACTTCCAACAGATTCATAACTGGATTACGCCACCCCTTTTCCTTCGAGCTTAGCGATCGAAGTGGTTTCAAGTCCTTGCTGCTTATTCTTAGAGGTCATTAATTTGGGATCCAGAGCAACTTGGAGCGTGTCAGCCAAATAATTTATGGCCGATACGATGATCACAATGGTAAGACCGGGGGCTAACATTAATTCTGGGCGTGAAAACATGACCTCCCTTGCTTCATTCAGCATCATGCCCCACTCAGCATGCGGAGCTTGAATCCCTAATCCGAGGAATGAAAACCCGGATATTTGCAAAATCATCGAACCGAAGGAACTACTTGCTATGACCGCGATGTCAGGCAGTGCAACGGGAACGATGTGCGAAACCATTATTTTTAGGTGGCTAGCACCGATTGCTTTGGAGAACTTTACATATTCGGATTCCGCATACTGCATCACAGACGTTCGGATGATCCGAGCAAACCACGCCCATTTCATCAATACAAAGGCGAGCAGAATATTTTCAAACCCTACGCCCAAAATGCCGATGACCGCCAATGTCATGACATACCCCGGAAAAGAAAGCATCACATCGCAAACCCGCATCAAGAAGGCATCTGTTTTTCCTCGGAAGTAGCCTGCAAGAAAGCCTACAATCGACCCAATCGTTACAGATAGCACCAACGCAGCGAACACCCATAGCATGCTGGGACGGATTCCGTAAATCAATCGGGATAAAATGCATCGCCCCAGATGATCGTTACCTAAAAGATATTCCCATGATGAGGCTGCGAATTGAAGCTCCATATTGACTTCTTCGGGATCATGCGGCGCAATGAAAGGCGCAAATATCCCAGCCACTGTCGTCACCGCGATCATGGATAATGAGAGAGCAGCTACCTTGTCCTTCAGCACATTTTTCAATCGATTCATCTAGAGATCATTCCTTACTTTGGGGTTCATCGCCGCATTGATGATGTCAGAAATGGTGTTGAATAAAATAAAGGCAACTGCCAACACCAGGACATACGCTTGGATGATCGGGAAGTCCCTGCTTAAAATGGATTTGACGCTTAGTGTTCCTAAGCCCGGCCAAGCAAATATGTTTTCTACGACAACCGTACTTCCCAATATGATGGGAATCGCCATGCAAAATACGGAAACGGCTACCTGCAAAGAATTTCGTAAAATGTGCATCGTGATTTTCTTCTCCGGTAACCCGCATGCCCTGCCATAGAGGACATAGTCTTCATTCATGTTGCTTAACATGGAACTGCGAATGATTCGAAAATAGATGCCAGCATAGTTGATGGTAATCACAATCACCGGCAGTAGATAGCTTTTGTACGAATCCATTCCGCTTGTCGGCAGCCAATCCAGCTTTACGGCAAAATACCAGATCATCAGCGCAGCAAGCCAGTAAGATGGCATGGATGTCAGAAAAAAGGAAGCCCCCCTAATCGATTTATCCACCACTTTTCCTGCTTTCAATGCGCAGACTACCCCCAATACGATGGACAACACAACAATGGCAAACGCCGAGACCATCGTCAGCTTAAACGTATTAATAAAGGCTGGACCAAGCATAGACCACACGGGTTTTCCATTGACGTATGATTTTCCAAAATCAAGCTGCAGGCATGAAACGGCCCAACGAAGGTAACGGGTTAGAAAAGGTTGATCCATCCCCAGTTCTGCCTTTGTTTGCTCAATTAACTCCTCTGTTACTTTCGGTACGCCTTGCGAGTGCAACACTACCTCAGCGGGATCTAAAGGAGATAGATGAATGAAGGCAAACGTTAAGAACGATATCAGCAAGACCAAAGGAATCGATATCAAGAACCTTTTGGTGATATAACTGGCCATAGCAATCCCCTTACAATTTATTCAAAGTACATACGCTCAAATGGAAGCTCGAATTGCGTTTGCTTAAATGAGATGCCCTGCAGGTTTTTGGGAGCCAAGATCGTAACTCGTCCATTGGTAATCGGAATAAAGACCGCTTCATCATGAACAATGGTTAAAATATCTGCATATAGCGATTTTCTAGTTTCCTCATCTGTCGATACCATTACTTGTTCTATTTTTTTATAGAGCTGATCCGCTTTCGCAATACCGCTTGTCGTATGGTAATAGGAAGACTTGGAAGTAAAAGCAGCGATTGTGCTTTGCGGATCATAGGCCAGTCCCCAGGTTTGATTGAAAAGCAAATCATAGTCACCTGAAGACCTTCTATTCGCAATCGAAGAAGACTCCTCACCGATAATTTCTAACTGAATTCCAATTTTTTTCATCGTATTCTGAATAAATTCAGCCATCGTTTTTTGAGAGGAGGAATTCACATCATAATAGAGCTTCATGGCTAATGGATTTCCGTCTTTCGTTCTGATTTCGCTCTCTTTCCCTAAGACCCAGCCTGCATCCTCCAAAATCTTCTTCGCCCGTTCCAAATCGTATTCACGTTTTTCCAATTCCACATTTGCGTAATTGACGTTAGAAGAGAAAAGAGTATAAGCTGCCTGTTCAGTTCCATCAAATATCTGTTTGCTGATGGTCTCTCTATCAATGGCGTGCCAAATCGCTTCGCGTACAGCTGTTTCATGTACGGGACTCTTGGATCTGCTACTATTGGCAACGATCATGCTCGTATTCATTGGCTCACTTCGAATAATCTGGTATTCACCCGATTCAACGAATTGATTCATGGCTTCTACATCAAGACTGTTCGCACCTCGGTCATCCGTAAATGCAAAGTTGACTTCTCCCTTTTGCAGCGCCAAGTATGTAGTTTCTCCTGCGGGAAGCACTTTTGCCGTGATTTTCTTTACTTTAGGTGCACCGCCCCAGTAATGATCATTCGCTTCAAATACGGCATACTGGTCAACTTTATGCTCAGTAAGCTTATAGGGTCCTGTCCCGTTATAACCGCTTACCCCATCCTTCGTTCCCCCGTCTATGAAGTTTTTAGGCGAGATGAATACATAAGGTCTGGTCATCGACAATTCAACCAAAGTCGGATAGTACGGTTCGGATAATACCAACTCAACGGTATACTCATCGAGTACATTGCAGTTCACGATCTTTGTTGAAAGCTTGATCCAAGAATGCTTGCTCGCATTGCTTTGCACAGCTTCCATATTCTTTTTCACGGCTTCCGCATTAAATGGCTCCCCATCATGGAACTTCACATCTTTCCGCAGATGAAACGTGTATACTTTTCCATCGCCGGAAATTTCCCAAGATTCAGCAAGCAAAGGCTTAATTCCATCTTCCGTATTTTCTACTAATGATTCATAGACCATCCCCTGAGCGGGCATTGAACCGGTATAAAAGTGGGGATTCATATCGTTAATATCTTTCGATGTGGCATATACGATCTCTTTTCCTTTATCCGTTGACTCCGTTTTTGCTTCATCCCCGTTGCTGCAGCCTGCCAGCAGTACCATTGAGATCATGAAAGCCACTATTACAGAACTCATTATTCTTGACATGCATTTTCCTCCTAATTATGTACGATTGATAGCTTATTCGTAATCATTACGATTAAGTTTAGATAAATCGTAATGATTACGATTGAGATCGGCTTAATCATAACCAGAATTTGGGTGCCGGTCAACAACAAAATTGAACTTCTTTTCCTTTACTATCGTTCTTAGCCCCCAAAATTAACAAAGAGACTACCTGGAGGCAGTCTCACGTAAAGTTCTGTCGTTTGATTATCAGTGAATTTGTTGACGGTTATACAGATTGTTTTTACCGACATTAGGACTCTACTTTTTCGTCATGCAAATACGAGATTGCATTCTGCACTTGCATGGCCGTACCGATTTGCAAACACCGTTCATCGATATTGAAGCGCGGATGATGAACTGGATAGATCACTCCCGCCTCTTCATTGCGGCAGCCTAGGTTGTAAAAGGCAGCAGGTGCTTTTTCGGCAAAAAAGGCAAAGTCCTCTACCCCCATATTGGCAAACTCCTTGATCTGCACATGCTCCGCTCCCAAGAGCAGTTCACCTGCTCGCCTTACCCGATCGACCATCGCGTCGTGATTGATCAGCGATGTATAGCTGGGGATGATGGACACTTCCGCTTCTCCCCCCAATGCACGTGCTACGGATAAGGCTACCTCATTCACTCGCTCTTTCACCATCTCGCGCACCTGCTTATCGAGCGTCCGGATCGTCCCTGTCAGATGGACCTCATCCGCCAAAATATTCCCCGCTGTACCTCCTTGGATCATGCCGAGTGTGACGACCGCCGCTTGTCTCGGATCAACGTTGCGACTTACGATGGTCTGCAGGGCATTGATCACCTGGGCAGCAATCACGATCGCATCTCTGCCCATATGCGGATAGGCACCGTGAGCGTTTTCCCCACGAACGACGATGCGCAGCGTATCTGAGGATGCGTACATTTGCCCATACTTTACGCTAATCTTCCCCGTAGGCAGACTTGGATCAACATGGAGGCCGAATACAGCATCGACATGAGGATTTTCCATCACACCCGCTGCGATCATCGGCTCTGCGCCACCTACCGTTTCCTCCGCCGGTTGAAAAAACAGCTTCACATTGCCAGGCAGGGATGATTTACGTTCCTGCAAGATTTTCGCCGCTCCTAAAAGCACTGTCATATGGGCATCGTGGCCGCATGCATGCATTTTTCCAAGAGTTGTAGATTTGTAGCTAACCTCGTTTTGCTCGTGAATGGGCAAGGCGTCCATATCCCCGCGTAAGGCGACGGTTTTCCCTGCCAATCCCCCCTCGATGAAGCCGACGACACCTGTTGATGCCACTACCTGATAGGGAATATCCATCTCCTCTAAATAGCGGATGATCTGATCCTTCGTCCGAAACTCCTCCATCCCCAGCTCTGGATATTGATGAAAATCACGTCGCACTTCGATTAACCACGGTAAAATTTCCTCCGAACGCTTCCAAATCTCGGCGACCCCCATGACAACCCTCCCCCTCTCGTCCCTTTGTCTATTTAAAAGTGCAAGGAAAACAACGCTTTCGGCATGCGATACTTCGCTGTTTTCAATGGATTCACCAGCTGCGAAATGCGAAGATCTCCGCTGATGCCCATGGCCATGATAATCTCGTTGTCCGACAAACCTGTTAACCGTTGCCGCAAAAAGTAAAACATCTGCTCGGTTGCTTGTTCACAGGCCTCATCAGCCGTATCGGCAGAAGCAACCACATAAAAATTTTCGTCATTTTCTACAACTGGCACGGAAAAAGATTGCCCTTTCAATACTTCAACCTGTGCGTGAACCGAACCAGCCACTTCCACTCCACAGATTGGTACCTCACCATCTCCCATCGCTGCATGAAGATCCCCCATTGCCAACAGTGCTCCAGGAATACGCACCGGCAGGTACACATGAGAACCAGCTGCGATTTCTTGTGTATCCATGTTGCCGCCATGAGATCCAGGTGAAATCGTAGAGACACTCCCTTCGGCCGGTGCTACACCAATTACGCCAATCATCGGGCGTATGGGCAGCAGCAAATCCTCCTTAAGCTTTACGTATCCGTTCTCAATCTTTAATTTACGGACTTCCGGATACTCCACACAGTGCTTCAATACGCCTGCTCCCGGTCGAATGCGCATGGTTCCTACCTCAGCAACTTGGATAGAGAGAATGCTTACCTTCAGGGTGTCCCCCGGTTGCGCACCATCGATGGCGAGCGGTCCAGTAGCGGGGTTGATATTCGGCAGTTTAAGGAACTCGTTACGTGAGTTTTCCTTCAAAGCATCTTTGTAGCAGTCGTAAGTCTCAAAAACCACCTCACTGCCAGATTTCACAGATGTTATGGGTTCCATGTCATTTGCAAACGCAAAAATATGATGTTCTTTTTGGATAGTCGTCACTTGTTTCCCTCTCCCGTTTTATTCTTTGTATGCCCACTTGAAATCGATATACCCGATTGGATCAATCTGTATCCCCTTGACGGCCTCGCTCTGTACCCATGCGTTAACATCACTGAATATCCCCGTCAATGGCATTTCATCCATCAAAATCGTTTCCGCCTCCAGCAAATACTGCTTCCTTTTGGCCTCGCCCGTTTCTTTATACGCCTTACGGATCAGCTCACTGTATGTGGGATTGTGCCAGCCGGTAAGATTGGACGTGTTTTGCACCTCGATGAACTTTTCCAAGAAATTGATCGCATCGTTGTAATCACCCGTCCAACTGGAGCGCGAGATGTCAAATTTCATCTGCGCCTGATCGTCCAAAAAGACCTTGGTTTCCTTGTTCAACAAGGTTATCTCGACACCTAGGACGCTTTTCCATTTTGCTTGCAGAACCTCCGCAATTTTTTTATTCCGATCCAAGGTGTTAAATAGGTAGGTAAGCGGCGGAAGCTTGGTCAGACCTAGCTCCTTCATTCCTTCGGCTAATAATTGCTTCGCCAGTTCCGGATCATTGTCTTTGAAAAAGCCGTTTGGGTTTAACGAAGCGGAGACTGGGACAAACCCTGTAAGCGGCGTTTGTCCTGCTTGCCCGATGTGCTCCGCAATCTCTTGACGATTGATCGCATAAGCAAAAGCTTTGCGGATTTTTTCATTGGTAAAAGGTACCCGTGTCGTATTAAACCTTATGTAATAGGTAGATGCTTTCGGCTTGGTGATCAGTTTCCCTTGCTCACGCAGCGGCTGGACCGCATCAACCGGTAGACTGCTCATCGGTTGACCAGCCCAGTCCAGTTGGCCGTTTTCAAACATGGCCAGCTCCGTATTCGCATCGTCAACCATGGAGAAATCGATGGTCTCCAGCTTTACCGCATCTTTGTCCCAGTATTGTTCATTTTTCACCAGCACCAGCTTCCTTTTGTGATGCCACTGTTTCAGCTTGAAAGGACCATTGCTGATGAGCGTCTTTGGGTTGTTCGCCCAATCCATGTTGTTTTCGATCGTTTTCTGATGCTGTGGGTAATAAAACGTAGCTAAGTGTAAAAAGTAAGGAACCGGATTTTCCAACGTTACCTGCAAGGTCTTTTGATCGATTACGTCGATTCCGACCTCTTCCGCTGCAGCCTTCCCTGCGTTATACGCTCGAGCATTTTGGATGACGTAATATTGATAGGCCGAGCCCGATCCTGTCTGGGGGTTAAGCGTGCGTAGCCAAGCATAGGCAAAATCGTAAGCTGTGACAGGATCGCCATTCGTCCAGACGGAATCCCGCAACGTGAACAGATACGTTTTTTTGTCATTCGAGACCTTGATCTCTGAAGCAAGTGACGCCTGCGGTTGCCCATTTTGATCCAGACGAACAAGCCCGTCAAACATCGCGCGGATGATCGCCCCCGAGACCACATCCTCTGCTCGAGACGGATCAAGCGTCGCAGGCTCTCCTGTATTCAGCCGCAGCACCTGCTCTGTCTGAGGCGCAGGGCTTATGGAAGTGTGAGCTTGCGACAAATCGCCACCAGCCTCCACCTGTGCAGAAGAGTGTGCGAATCCGGTCAACAACAATGCTGCAGCCGTTACCGTATGGAAGAGGAAAAGTACTCCTTTCTTCATAGTGGATAGCCCCCCTTTATTATACGTCCGAAAACCAATCGTAGGAATATTACAAATATTTTTTGCCTGATTACTACTTCGTGGATGGCTCAAGCCATGCAACCGCTATTGATACGTAGGGGCAAATGATAAGAAACCCGATTCTTTTATTATTTATAGTTGAATCATTTCCTATTCATCGGTAGAAGGAATCTTTTCGCTGCTTCCAGCTTAAACTGCAGCATTTATAAAATAGTCGTGGTGGGTGAACAGCCTCCCCACCACGAACATCTTTCTAGATTCGTTATTTATCCATCTATCTTGCTTAACCGTTTTTGCAGCCGATCGATCCGTTTTTGATACGCGTTCCATTCACTCTTCGCGGGATAGCGCAGCAGTGTGCTCTTCTTTCGCCAGACTTCCATTGCCCGCTGTGTATAATGCAATGCCTTTTCATAATCCTTGTACTGGTGTTCATAGATTTTCGCAGTTTCTACATAGATCTCCTCTGGGACATGAGCAGTCTCTTTCATCGCATATTCCCATGCAGCAACTGCCTTCTCCCAGCATTTCTGCTTTTTATAGATATGACCCATCGCTGCCATCGCTTGAACCTTGCGTCGATCACCGCTGCGCACGATCACCCGATAATGATCCAATGCATATGCATCCGCACCGAGCGCTTCATGCCATCTGGCGATTTCAAACCGTTCATCGATAGACGACATCTCCTGTTCTCTCGATAACACCAGCTTGGACATATGAATGTAGAGCGTAATCAGGGAGAGTACGTCCTTTTCATTGTGCTCGAGTATGCCCGCCATGATTTCCGGATCTTTTTGCTGCATGTATTCAAAATACAGCATGGGAGCCATCGCGCCGGGAACATCGCTTTCCCGATGAATGCCCAGCTTTTCTTTTTCTACAATCGACAAACGACAAGACGGCAATTCATGCTTCCACAGCCTGCGAGCGCCGTGAAGCAAATCAACGTGCCCAAAAACCGGAAGTGCCGCGATCGAATCCCGCAGTAACGTATGACGCGTCTTCACCTGCGGCCAGTCGAATGCTTTTCCGTTATACGTGACCAAATCCGTCGCATCATGGATATAATCGAGGAACGATTGATACAAGACAAGCTCTACCTCAGGTGCAGGCAAAAAATGCTGCCTGACCACCACTTGATCCTCCATGAAACGGCTGTAGCCCAACAAAAAAATCGTATTCCCCGTCCCGCCATGCAGTCCTGTTGTTTCCGTATCAAAGAAAAGCAAATCTCCCGGCTTCCTGTCGGCGGTAGACAGCGGATGAGTCATCCCTGCCTCCGCCCATGCTTCCATTACTTCAAATAATTGCTCAAACCGATAGTGACCATGCTTCGTATACAAAGGAATGCGGAGCTCACGAAGTACGATGTGCTCTCCATCCACGGTATACGGCTTTGCCTGCAGCTGCTTCCATTTGTCCTCATGCATAATCCGTGGAGCAGAAACGATCTTTTTTGTACCTTCTTGCGACAGGTGACCTTGTTCTTTAAATCGCTGCAGCTTGTTTTTAAGAGACATGCATATTGCCTCCTTGGGCAACGCGAAGCAATGTTAAGGCCATTTCTTTTTCTCCTCCGTCTTCATCCGCTGCTCCTACACAAGACGGGCATCCGGAGTGACAGGAGCAGGAGGCGATGAGATGCTCTGCCTGTGACAAAATCATTTCCATCTCTTTGTATACCTGTTCACTCAGACCGATCCCTCCTGGGTAGCGATCATAAAAAAAGATCGATGGCTGTCCCGTATGAATGGCTTTGCCCTGGGGCACTACGTGCAGGTCCTGCGGGTCGCACATCACCTTCAGGGGAGCGACGTGCCGCAGTACATGCGACAGTCCCGCCAAGCCCCGCTCCATCTGCTCCTTGCCCAGTGAAGCCAGCATCGTTTCTGGAAAGCTGATCCAAGCCGCATTGGTGTGGAGCTCTTCTTCAGGTAAATGGATCGGACCCGATCCTATATTTTCGTGTGTTTCAAACTTGATTTTCTTGAAGATCGTTGCCATGGCGTGGACAGACACTTCCCCGTAGCCGAACTCTGTCTCTTGGCTCATTCGCCGCTCATCCTGCTCCAGCACTTTCAGCGACACGGCCAGGTTGGCATCGGTATAGTAATCGACCTGTACTTCGCGTACGAACGCTTTCTTTTCTTCATAATCCAGCTTTTCCACCTGATATTGTCTTCCTTGATGAAGATAGATCGCCTCTTCGTGCAATAAGGTGAGCGAGCTGAAGCGATCCATCTCGCCGATTACTTTTTCGTCCCCACGCTCGGTAATATCCACAATGACGACGTTCTCCTGCGATGCCGAGCGCAAGCTGATGTTATGGGCTGGAAAGGAATCATTCATCCAGAACCACTTGTTTTTCGAATAGTGAAGGATCTGTTCCTCGGTCAGAAACTCCAGAATTTCCACGATCTCGGCATTGCCAAAGGTTTCCCCTTCCGAAAAAGGAAGCTCGTAGGCGGCACACTTCAAATGATCGACTAAAATGATCAAATTGTCGGGATTGATTCTTGCTGTCTCAGGACTTCGCTCCAGAAAATACTCAGGATGCTGGATGACGTATTGATCCAGCGGCGAAGAGCTACCCACCAGAATGACTGCGGACTCGCCTTGTCTGCGCCCTGCCCGTCCCGCTTGCTGCCACGTACTGGCAACCGAGCCTGGATAGCCGGTAATCACGCAAACTTGCAGCTGTCCGATATCGACTCCAAGCTCAAGGGCATTCGTGCTGACGACCCCGAGGATCTCACCATCCCGTAACCCTTTTTCAATGGCGCGTCGCTGGCTGGGCAAATATCCTCCGCGATAGCCTTGGATCGTTTTCGGACCCAATTTCCGCTTGATCAACTCTTGTAAATAGGTAAGCAAAATCTCGACTCGCACGCGGCTTCTGGCAAACAGAATGGTCTGGATCCCGTTAAGCAGGAATCGCTCCGTAATATCCCTAGCCTCCAGCGTGGCGCTGCGCCGTATATTGAGCTGGGGATTCACCACTGGTGGATTGTAGAAAAGAAAATGCTTCACACCCGATGGCGCTCCGTTATTATCGACAAGCTGCATGAGCTCCTCTGTCAGATGCTCAGCAAGCTCCCGCGGATTGGCAATCGTCGCGGAGGTGCAAATGAATTGCGGCTTGCTGCCATAAAACTTGCAAATCCGTTTTAACCTGCGTATCACATTGGCAACATGGCTGCCGAACACACCACGGTATGTATGAAGCTCATCGATTACGATGAATTTCAAGTTCTCGAAAAAAGACACCCATTTTGTATGATGCGGCAGAATGGCGGAATGCAGCATATCGGGATTCGTAATGACGATATTCCCTGCTTTGCGCACCATTTGACGGATATTTGCAGGCGTGTCGCCATCATAGGTTTCTGATTTTATCGGCAGTCCCATCTCCCCAATCAATTCGAGCAATTCGCTTTTTTGATCTTGTGCGAGCGCTTTTGTCGGAAACAAATACAATGCTCTAGCTTGCGGGTCTTCCGTCAACGTCTGTAAAATCGGCAAATGATAACACATACTCTTGCCAGAAGCGGTAGGCGTTACCGCCACGATATGCTTGCCGCTGCGCACAGCTTCATAGGCAGTTGCCTGATGCGTATATAACGAGGTGATTCCTCTTTTCTCCAACGTTTCTCGAATGCGGCTGTCCATCGTATCAGGAAATGAAACCGTACGTGCCTCTCGTGCGGGGATGGTTTCCCAACGAACGATATTGGCGGAAAATCGCGCCTCTTGCTGTAATTGGCTCAATATTTCAGACATGGTCTGTTTTCTCATCATGATGATCACCCTCTTCCCTCTATTGTACGAATGAATGTTCGTGGTGTAAATCACCAAAGGCATTTTCCCTATTTTTGAATACGGTATAGGAAATCAACTGTTGAGAACAGGGGTGTCGGATAGATGGCTTTTCAATTGCCTGTCGATATTGAGACCAAGCAAATCAAGCATGATCGAGTGTCCATTTTGTACCCGCAGATTAGCGGCCCTTCTCCAGCAGCAACCAGAATCATCAACAATGCTATTATCAGCCAGGTAAATGCGCTGATTAAGGAGCAAGGCAAATACTTGACCTCCAATCAGTATATAATGATCGGGCATTATGAATTGAAAACCAATGAACGCGGCATTCTCAGCCTTACCTTGAGCAACTATGCCATGTCTACCCCCAGCGCACACGGGATGACCCTGCTCAAAGGCTTGACGTTTGATGTCAACAGCGGCAGATCGTATCAGCTTGCCGATCTGTTCAAGCCCGGAGCTCCTTATGTCAACGTATTGTCCAGGGAAGTGCAAATCCAGATCCAGCTCCGTCAAATCCCTGTTCTGTCCCCGTTCACCGCCATCTCGCCCAATCAGGACTTCTACTTGGCCGATAAATCCATCGTACTCTTTTATCAGCTTTACGACCTCGCGCCATACTACTATGGCTTTCCCATGTTTCCGATCTCCAACTATACACTGCTCCCCCTCGTCACGGATCAAAGTCCGATCAGCATTCTCGCCATCGACAGCCAGTAAGCATACTCAAAAGCATTTTTTCCCGCACAAAAAACTCCGAACCATAAAGGTTTCGGAGTTTTTCATGAGTTGGCTTACGTCAAAATATAACGGTCTTCCGCAAACGCTTCTCCACCGCGTGCTTGTTCAAACGCACGCAGCAGATCTTGCGTTGACATTTGTTTCTTTTGCTCCTGCGGAATATCCAGAATGATCGTTCCATTATGCAGCATGAGCAACCGATTCCCCATATTCAGGGCCTGCTCCATATTGTGTGTGACCATCAGCGTCGTCAGCTTGTTTTGCTCTACCACTTTTTCCGTCAGGTCAACAATCAGCTGCGCACGCTTTGGATCAAGCGCTGCTGTATGCTCATCCAACAGCAGGATTTTTGGTTTTGTGAAGGTTGCCATCAGCAGGCTTAGCGCCTGTCTTTGGCCTCCAGAAAGAAAGCCCACCTTTGTTTTCAGACGATCCTCCAGCCCTTGATCCAGCAAACGCAGCTGTTCACGGAACAACTCCCGCTTTTGCTTGTTCACACCCAGGGAAAATCGTCTGCCCTTCCCGCGCCCAAAGGCGATCGCCAAATTTTCCTCTATCGTCATGTTCGGAGCCGTACCTGCCGTAGGGTCTTGGAACACGCGTCCGATGAGCGAAGCGCGCTGATGTTCCCCCAGCTTGGTTACCTCTTTCCCATCGATGCTGATCTGCCCTTGATCCGGGATGATTCCCCCTGAGATGACATTCATCAACGTCGATTTCCCAGCACCATTACTCCCGATGACGGTAACAAAATCACCGGGGGCCAGGTGCAAATCGATGCGCTGCAGGGCAATCTTCTCGTTTACGGTTCCTTCGTTAAAAACTTTTCGTACCTGGGAGACTTTAAGCATGCGTACCGCCCCCCTTTGTTTGTGTTGTCTTCTTCCATACGCCTTTCAGCACATTCGGCAAGGTAAGCGCAATGATTACGATAACCGCTGTGATCAGCTTCATATCGGATGCTTCCAGACCTGCTTGCAAGGCAAGCATAATCACCAGACGGTACACAACCGATCCCAGTACAACCGCAATGGCTGCACGCAGAATCGTGGAGTTTCCGAACAGTACTTCCCCGACAATGACGGAAGCAAGCCCAATCACGATCATCCCGATTCCCATCCCTACATCCGCAAAGCCTTGGTATTGGGCAACCAGTGAACCTGAAGCAGCGACCATGGCATTGGCAATCGCCAGTCCCATGATGGTAGTACCATGTGTATTGGCGCCAAAGCTGCGAATCATGGTTGGATTATCTCCTGTCGCGCGAAGATCAAGACCAAAGTCTGTGTGCAAAAACCAGACGACCAAGGCGATCACTACGGCTACAAAGAGCAGAAAGACGAGTGCTTCCCCGGAGATCAGGGTCGTTCCCGCGATGGCTAAGTCAGGAAATTCCCATCCTTTTACCATCGTGTACAAGGTTTCTTCCCGCAGCAGCGGCAGGTTGGCTTGTTCCATAATCCGTAAATTGATCGAATACAACGCAATCATTGTTAAAATACCAGCTAAAAGTCCGTTGATCTTCCCTTTTGTGCTCAGCACCCCTGTAAAGATACCCGCCACCGCACCGGCGACCATCGCCAAGAGCGTCGCCAGCAGCGGGTTGGTTCCTTCGATGATCAGCTTGGCAGCCAATGCACCGCCAAGGGCGAAGCTGCCATCCACCGTCATGTCCGGAAAGTTT
>DASQNU010000084.1:0-14298 GCA_035644815.1 Bathyarchaeia archaeon
AATAAGAGAGCAAGTAAAGCAAGTAGCCATCTTCGACTCAATCGAATCAACCCCCATGTATTTAGTAAATTGAATATGTTTTAAATATATTGCAATACTTTGTAATATTCAATCTATTTTTGTCGCAAGGATGTAAATAAATCTCACATATCCATCCTCTTTATAACGTTGCGATTCCACCGTAAATAGCAGATGCCTGATTTTTGCGTGCCCACGATATCGTGCCGTATTCAAAGTGCCACCATTCGCGTGGGTAATTGGTGAAGCCTGCTTTGGTCATCACATGATAGAGCAGACGACGGTTGTCACGGATGCGCAGGGTTCGCTCATCATAAGCGGAGAGTTCTTCAAAATAGCGAGTAGCAGCGACTTCACTGAAATCATCAAACTCCGTGCCCATCTCCAGCCATCCATCTGGACCGCTGATCGTCAAGTCGATGGCTCCGCCAGTTAGATGGGGCGAAGGTCGGGTAAGATCCTGCGTCGGTCGGGCGACAAACTTGGTTAATTCCTGGTCCAGCGCTTCTCCTTCTTGCCAGCCTTGAGCGAGTAGAGACTGCTTGAAACGATTGTACAAGGACTGCTGTACCTCGAAGGAACGCCAACCGTCCAATACGACAAAAAAGAAACCCTCTGGCAGCATTTCCGCAGCCTGCCGCAACCGAGCCGCAACGCCAGAGCGCAGATACGCTTCCTCTGTGGTCCCATCATAGTCCTGCAAATAGTAGCTGGGGTAAATGAAGATTCGCTCGTAGAACGTAGAGAGAGGGATCAACGGTTCTTTACATTCGGTGATCGGCGGTTGGAGAGACAGATCGACCGTAGGTTCTGCAGGAATCGGTGTATGATACATAGGTGCCACCTCCTTTGGTAAATTTGGAAATATCGTATCGCAGTTTGAGTTTTTAGTAAACTGCAATTTATTTTGATTTATTGCAAATGTCACATCATCGCACCTGATTTCGCCTTATGTTACGAAAGACGAATTTTACGGAGGATGATGAGTGTGCAGACGTATGATGCAGCCGTAATTGGCGGAGGGTTGGCAGGACTTATTGCCGCGATCGATTTGGCGAAGGAAGGGGTTTCTACGGTATTGCTGGAAAAGTCCAGTCGTATGGGCGGACGGGCGATGACCAGCAACAAAAATGGCGTCTTCCTCAATCTGGGGGCGCATGCGTTATACCGTACGGGAAAGGCTTTTGCCATCCTGCAGGAGCTTGGCGTCAGATTGGAGGGGGGACGGCCAGCTTCACAAATCGGTGTACTATCTCATAACAGGCTGCTGCCTATGCCGACAAGTCCGTGGGGGTTGCTTTCCTCCCGGCTGCTGTCATGGTCGGGCAAAAGGCAGCTCATAAAGCTGATGACTACGCTAAGCAAACTGGAGTCTGATAAGCTACCTGACACCAGTATTAAGGAGTGGGTGGAAAGAGAAATCGATGATCCACTGGTGCAAAAGCTCTTTTATGCGCTGTGCAGAACAGCGACTTATACAGTGGAACCGGCGCATCTGTTGGCTGGACCTGCTCTTGCCCAGATCCAGCGTTCCCTGAAAGGCGGCGTTCTTTACTTGCATGGCGGCTGGCAAACGATCGTGGACCAACTGAGGGAGAAAGCGGCCGATGCGGGTGTTCACATCATCAGCAATAAACGTGTGACGGACATTCAGCAAGAAGATGGAAGGATCAAAAAGCTTTACTTTGCAGACGGGGAACAGATGGATGTAACCTATGTGATCAGCACAGCATCACCCGCTGAAAACGAGAAGCTGCTTCAAGGAGCGGAGTATACCGTCCTGAAACGGTGGAAGGAAGCAGCAAGACCATCGATGGCTGCTTGCCTAGATCTGGGCCTAAAGAAACTGTCACCCAAGGGACCCCATTTCGTTCTCGATCTGGATCGGCCCATCTATTTTTCGAATCACAGCCTCCACGCCGAGTTAAGTGCAAATGGAACCGTAGTCACGCATCTGTTGAAATACAATGGTCCGCATGAGAGTGATCCGAAAGAAGATGAACGCATTCTGGCAGAAACGATGAATCTGCTGCATCCCGGCTGGGAAAAGGAAGTGGTAGCAAGGCAATTTCTTCCCAATATCACGGTAAGCCATGACTTTCCCCATATAGGGAGAAGAGAAATGGCTATAGGACCGGAAGTGCCCGAGGTGCAAGGATTTTATGTAGCAGGGGACTGGGCTGGCCACGGAGAGTTTCTCGTGGACGCATCGGCGGCAAGCGCAAGACGAGCGGTACAAGCGATCATGAAAAAGTGCAGGCTGACTGCAGCGATTCACTAACGAACAGAGCATGTCTATACAGAACGAAAAGAGGGACCGGTCCAATCGACCAGCCCCTCTTTTGCATGATGTCTAAGGCAAGAGCAATTGCCAATACAATGCCCACGGAATAAAGAGAAGTCCAGCTGCTAACAAAATGGATGAACCGGCTCCCAATCGGTCTGCCTCTGTGCCTCTGGATCTCCACAAGGATCGCGCATGAAGAAGGGAAAGTATGCTGGTGATCACTGCAAGCACCTGCAAGATGAGCCAAGGAAGCGGCCGGCCGAAAAGAATCGGAGCGACGTCCTTTGCCCCAGTCATCATGAGAAAGCCAAAGAACCCAAACAATCCGAGAAGCGTCAAAAGACCGGTGCAAGCAAAGAGGATTCGGAAGATACGAGCGCTCTTTTGAGTCGATGAATTTCGCTTGCATGCCCTGACCAGACCGGTTGCAAACATGGCCAGTAATAGAATGAACAATCCGCCTTGGAGCCAATGAGAATCGTACCAAGACAATCGAGTGATCCCGGGATTGGAAGAAAGATCATGCCCGGGCAGATCTCCTTTTACCTGCGGACCCGGTGCTTTTCCTTGGACAACCTCATGAAGCCAAGTAAGCATGGCTTCTGTATAACCGGGGGCATAGGCTTCCGACTGAGTAAATCCATCTTGGGAGGTACGCAGCAGATGACTGGCATTCGGGATGAACTGGATCGTATAGTGCTCATTTCCTTTCCGTTTCAGTGCATCCTCCAGATGCTGCGCGCTTTCGACCTTGGGCCCGATGCGATCATGGCTCCCCCAGATGGCCAGTACTGGCTGGTGCAATTGTTCAAAAACAGGCATGGGATCAAACGTTGCTTCCGGAAAAAGTCCAGCCGATATTGCAAAGCGAATGCCATTTTGAGAAGCAAAGCGGATCATGGAGGGAGAAGTGACTCCTTGATGCTGAAGCCTGTTTTCCAAATGCCACGACTGCTGCTGAGCGGGCTGCACGCCAGATAAACCAACGGTAATCAGAAAGGATACCTGACTGGACTGCGAGGCAGCAAGTGCTGCGACCATCCCTCCTTCGCTGATTCCCCACAAGCCGATTTTGGCTGGATCGACAGCAGGATCTTCCCCCAGCGCAGCGACGGCTGCCAATACGTCACTGGCTAATACCGAGTAAGAACGCCCCCCAACACGGGATTGGGAGAAACCATCGGCACGTTTGTCATAAATGAGCGTGACCACCCCAGCTTTGGCAAACAACTCTGCCTCCTGCCGATATTTTTCCCGACTGTTGGAGCTGGAGCCATGGACGAGGACGATAGCCGGATGTCGCCCGGGTTGATTAGGGGTAAGAAGCGTCCCATTCAGCATGACATCCCCACTTTGAAAATGGACCTGCTCCTCTTGAAAACTGCCTGACTCTGCTTGAACGATTGCGGTTGCCGGTTGGATGAAAAGAATAAGGGCCATAAGCATGATAAACATACGTAGAATCATGTCGATACACATCCTTTCCTATGGAAGACTTTGTATATAGTGATGATTGTAACGGCGGCGCTGATAGGGAAGAACGTACGAGAGGATGAATGCATGTCAGTCTTGCGGATGAATCATGGTATGGGGGAAGATTTTCCTAGAAACGGTTGGAGGAAAGCAGTTTGGATCAGACCTTGGAAGGAATTATGAAATAAAATTTCAGAGCTTTTGTCGAATCTATTGACGCAAAGTTTCAAATATTTATACTCTTCTTTAAGGAATGTAAGAGAAGGAAGGGGAAATAACATGAGCAGGAAGCCTTTCAGTAAGCTGCTTCTTTTATCGATGGCCTTCATGTTGGGGACCTCCATCATGACATTGCCCACGCATGCGGATGCGGCTGGGAAAAAGCAGCAGAGCAAACGAGCGAGTGTCGCAAATGTGGACATCCCGGAGGAGACCCCGTATGTCAAAAGGCAGCTGCGTGCGGCGTGGGTTGCAAGCGTTACCAACATCGACTGGCCTTCCAAAAAAGGGCTGAGCGAAGAGAAGCAAAGGCAAGAGTTCATCAAGATTTTGGATGAATCCAAAGAGATGGGCATGAACGCGGTCATCGTCCAGATCCGGCCAACCTCAGACTCCTTCTACCCCTCGAAATACATGCCCTGGTCGGAATATCTGACCGGCACACAAGGGAAATCTCCAGGATACGACCCGCTGGAATTTATGATCAAGGAAGCGCACAGACGCAATCTGGAGTTCCATGCCTGGTTTAACCCGTATCGCATCAGCATGAAGGCTGACCTGAATGCGCTCGTGGAGGATCATCCGGCGAGAAAGCATCCAGAGTGGGTGGTCAGCTACGGTGGCAAGCTGTACTACAATCCGGGCATACCAGAAGCAAAAGATTTCGTGATCAAGGCGATCATGGAAGCTGTAGAAGAATACGATATCGATGCTGTTCATCTGGATGACTATTTCTATCCTTACAAGGTTGCTGGTGAAGAGTTCCAGGACGAAGAGACCTACCAGCGCTACGGGGCAGACAAGTTTGCTGACAAAAATGATTGGCGCCGCAACAATATCGATACCTTCGTCAAGGAACTGTCGGAAGCGATCAAAAAGGAGAAGAAGCATGTCAAATTCGGGATCAGTCCTTTCGCCGTATGGAGAAACAAAGCCGTTGATGATTCCGGATCGGACACGAAAGCGGGACAGACTACGTATGACGACCTGTACGCAGACACGCGAAAATGGGTGAGAGAGGAATGGGTCGACTACATTACGCCGCAAATTTACTGGAACTTCGGGTTTGAGCCTGCCGCCTATGAAAAGGTACTAGATTGGTGGCTAGACGAGACAGAAGGAAAAGACCTGCATCTCTATGTGGGACAAGCGGTATACAAAATCAACAAAAACAACGAAGCCTGGGAAAATCCCGAAGAAATGCCGAACCAGCTGAAATACAATGCCACCATCGACCGGGTGAATGGCAGCATGTTCTTCAGCGCCAAGGATCTGCGCAATAATGAACTGGGCTTTACGGATCGATTGAAAGAGGATCTCTACAAGTATCCGGCGCTCGTCCCGGCTTCACCGTGGATCGACGATGAAGAGCCGAAAAAACCGAAGCTGAAAGAAGCCGAGTGGGAGGACGACGGGATCGCGTTGGAGTGGGAAGACCACAAGCAAAACGATGATACCACCTACTACGTGATCTACCGCTTCGCTGGGGATAAAAAGGGAGACTTGGAGGATGCTGCGAATATCTTGACGACGGTAAGGAAAACAGGCAAAACCAAGCAAACCTTCGTTGATGAAACCGCAGAAGCGGGAGAAGTCTACACGTACGTGATCACCTCGGTGAGCAGACTGCATAATGAGAGCGATGAGAGCAACAGCATTACCGTAAAGAAAGATAAGTAGTGAGCTTTGCAAAGGAGCAGGGTGCCGCCGTCTGCTCCTTTTGCGTTTACTGGGAGCAAAGATTGGTATAATGGAGAAAAACGGTAGGACAAAGAGGAGAGAGAATTCATATGCGCTATCCCTATGTGCTTTTTGACCTGGACGGAACCCTGCTGGATACGAACGAACTGATCTTCCGTTCGTTCGAGCATGCGTTTCAGATTCATTGCCCGAATACATACACACGCGCGGACGTACTGGCGAAGTTCGGCCGGCCATTGGCAGAGCAGATGGAAGAGTTCGTCCCGGGAAAAGGGGCAGAGCTGGTGAAGACCTATCGGGAGTATAACTTCCAGCATCACGATGCGTTGGTGCGGCCATTTCCCGATGTGGAAGAGGAGATTCGCAAGCTGCATGAGGCAGGTGTCAGGCTGGGCGTGGTTACCAGTAAAATCCGCAAAACTACCCTAATGGGGCTGGAGCTATGCCGCTTACTGCCCTATTTTGAGACGATCGTAACCGCTGATGACACAGCAAAGCATAAGCCGCATCCGGAGCCTGTGAGAAAAGCGATGGAGGCCATGAAAGCAGATCCTGCTCAGACACTCATGGTAGGAGACAGCCCGTACGATATTCAAGCAGGACAGGCTGCCGGGACAGCTGCGGCTATTGTGAAATGGAGCTTACGGAGCGAAGAGGAGTTACGATCCTATCAGGCTGACTATCTGGTAACTAGCATGAAGGAGCTGTGCTCGATCATTTTGGCGAAAAAAGAATAGAATTGTAGAAATAGTGGTTTCCCCCTTGCTAAAAAGTTGATTATACTAGAATTAGATATTTTTACCCATTTTAAAAAAACTTTACTGACTAAAGACTCAGACGCAAGGGGGCTTCTTTATGAGAGAATCATTGCTGCGCAAGCTCAATCGCTTTTCACCGCGCATGCCAATGTCTTTTTCGCTGAGCCGGAAGATCATTGCTGCCTTTATCATCGTTTCTCTACTGGTAGCGGTCACCAGCGGATTATCCTTTCTCTTTATCAAAAAAATTGATTCAACCTATTTAAGCGTCTTAAATGAAAACGCTGTCATGCTGAATCAGGCATCCGACATCCAATCGTATACGCAGCTGCAGAACAGCATGTTATTCAGCTATTTGGTCGATCCGGTGAAGGAAAAAGAGGAGCGGCTGCTAGCGGCTAATAAGCAGCTCGCTGCGATATTGAAAGAGCTGCAGGGCCAAAATAGCGGGAACGAAATTGAAAGCGATATCAATGAGATGATCCAATCCAACGAAACGTTTGCCCGACTGGTGACGAAGGTAACGGATTACATGAATCGCAATCAGCCCGATCTGGCCAAGTCGGAGGCCATGCTGTGGTCGGTGCCGGCTACAGAAACACTGACCAAAACGTCGGCGAAAATCCAGGAAATCCAGAAGAAAATCATGGCTGATAAAATGGCGAGCAGTCAATCGCTAGTCTTGACCATTTTAACTACACTGATCGCGGTAAGCTTGGTTGCGTTGGTGCTGGCGATCGGGATTGGCATCGTGCTGTCGCGTATGATCGTGAAGCCGATGCGGACGATGGTCCAGGCTGCTGGGAGGATTGCGGACTGTGACCTCACTTTTGCCGACGTCCATGTGACGAATCGTGATGAGCTTCGCGATTTGGCGCAGGCATTTAACCGAATGAAGGCGAATTTGCACCAGATGATCAGTGAGGTAGGCACACATTCCGAGCAAGTAGCAGCATCGGCTGTGCAGCTTAGCGCAAGCTCGGGGCAGGTAAGTGAATCGTTGGAGCAAGTCACTGCGATTGTCCAAGATATCTCGATCGGTACCAAGGAGCAAGTGCGCAGTGTGCATCAAGGTGCATCGATCATTGAGGAAATGTCATCAGCCGTAGGTGAGATTGCTACCGTTACCGAATCGGCAGACATGAAATCTATACATGCGTGGGAAGCTGCCATGGCAGGGAATGAAGCCATCAGTGTCGCCGTTGGGCAGATGAATTCCATCCAGAAGAAAATGAGCGAGCTTTCCGAGTCGGTGCAGCGCTTGGGCAGCCGTTCCGACCAGATCGTCAAAACAGTAGACGTGATCACCAATATCGCCAAACAGACAAACTTGCTGGCCCTGAACGCATCGATCGAAGCGGCGAGAGCAGGCGAGTCTGGCAAAGGATTTGCTGTAGTCGCGGAGGAAGTGCGCAAGCTTTCGCACTTGACCTCGGAAGCAGCTGATGAAGTAGGCAGATTAATCTCGGGCATACGGGCAGAGACAGCGGATGTCGTGATCTCCACCGAAGAAGGTAAGAAAGAAGTAAGTACAGGGATCAGCGTTGTCGGACAAGCCGGCGAGGCCTTCCAGCGAATCCAGTCTGCAGTCAATGAAGTGGCGGAGCAGATTCGGACAGTATCATCGCAATCCAAGGAAATTGCGAATGAATCGAAAACGGCGGTCGCGGCGATCCGCTCGATTGACACCGTGGCCCAGGAAATGGCGTCGTCTACCCAGCATGTATCACGGAATGTGGAAACCCAAAATGCCAGCATGGAGGAGATTGTAGCTTCCTCCACCGTATTAAGCACGATGGCAGAAGAACTGCAAGGATTGATCGGCAGGTTTAAGGTGTAAGATAAAACGGGGGCTCCGTCAGCAGCATGACGGGGCCGTTTTTTGTTCATAGTCCCTGTTCTATTAAGCGATTTACAAGAAATTCACAAGCTTGTTGTATGATGGTTTCATGAAGGGAGAGAAATGTGCTGATGGAAAAAGAACAACGGTCTTCCCAAAGCAGGTCGGCAAGCAAGCTGCGTGCGTTAGTGGAAGTTTTAGGCGTGTCCACTCGATTAGGCTTGACCTCTTTTGGCGGACCGATCGCTCATCTGGGGTACTTTTATGAGGAATATGTACGTCGCAGAAAATGGCTGGATGAGCGCAGCTATGCGGATCTGGTCGCGCTATGCCAGTTTTTGCCGGGACCCGCGAGCAGCCAAGTCGGGATTGGTATCGGGGTCATCCGGGCAGGACTGCTGGGAGGGCTTGTCGCATGGGCAGGATTTACTCTTCCATCTGTCATCGCACTCATCTGTTTTGCGTTCTATCTGCAAGATATGGATGTTGCAGGGGCGGGCTGGATTCATGGCTTGAAAATTGTGGCAGTTGCAATCGTCGCCCAAGCGATTATGGGGATGGGAAAAACGCTTACGCCTGATCGAAACCGCTTGGCGATCGCGTTAGTCGCTGCAACCTTCACGCTGCTCTGGCAATTTGCTTTAAGCCAGATCGTGATGATCCTGCTTGCGGGACTGGTTGGTATCATGCTGTATCGTCGGGAATCCATACCTGAAGCACCGCATCTGTCTGTACAGGTGAGCCGGGGAGTTGCGTTTGGGGCATTAGGTCTGTTCGGCGCTTTACTGATCGCTTTGCCGCTTTTGCGGGAAACGACGGCGCTCACGTGGCTTCCGCTTTTTGACAGCTTGTACCGGGCGGGATCGCTGGTATTCGGCGGGGGGCATGTGTTGCTGCCGATGCTGGAGCGAGAAGTCGTGCCCCTCGGCTGGGTCAGCCGCGAAGATTTTCTTGCCGGCTATGGAGCAGCCCAGGCTGTGCCGGGACCGTTGTTTACCTTCACCGCTTATTTGGGAGCCATGTCAGGCGGAATCGCTGGCGGATTGATCGCGACCGCTGCTGTCTTTCTGCCGGCCTTTTTGCTGATTATCGGGACCCTGCCCTTTTGGAATCAATTACGAAAAAACAAGCTGATTCAAGGGGCGCTGATGGGCATCAATGCAGCCGTTGTAGGGATTTTGCTGGCGGCGTGGTATAACCCGCTGTGGACGACGGCCATCTTGAGCCCTGGTGATTTCGCTTTGGTCGCGATCTTGTTTTCGATGCTGGTGTTTTGGAAGCTTCCTCCATGGGTTGTGGTGCTTGCCGGAGCCTTGGGTGGGGGGATTCTGAATATCGTATATTAGGGGCTACGGTTGGCGAGCAATTTTCAGTCAGTGGACAAAACGTTCGCTCGCAGAAGGCAGTGGAACGCATTGGGGCCGTAAAAGAAGGGACGTTCCGCAAGCATAGGGTAAAGCCAGACGGGACCATTCACGACAATGTGTTTTATAGCATTGTCGACAGTGAGTGGGATGCTGTTAGGAAGAACTTGGTTTCTCTATTAGAGAAGAAATACTGAAAAATTCCATATAAAAACGAAAGGCAATTGGGTCATACCAGTTGCCTTTTTCTATGAAAGGGCAGGGTTCATTGCTCGATATTGTCGAATAGGACAAGTGGCAACGATCGGGATATATCTCCTTTCGTATATGGCAAAAATAGTACAAGGTTCTTGCTATGAAATGCGTTTCCAATTTTATTCTGTTCATGTACAAGGTTATGGTACGCATTAACCAAGGAGGGAAATTAGATGCTTCATCGCCATTTACTCCCCTTTCAAAATGACTTTCTCTGGGGCTCAGCCTCGGCTGCCTATCAGATTGAAGGAGCCTGGAATGAGGATGGGAAGGGCCCGTCTGTCTGGGATGTATTCACGAAAATAGAAGGCAAGACCTACAAGGGAAGCAATGGTGATGTCGCCATGGATCATTACCACCGCTATAAAGAGGATATCGCCCTGATGGCCGAAATGGGGCTGAAAGCCTACCGTTTTTCGGTGAGCTGGCCGCGGATATATCCTGCTGGTCATGGAGAGGTGAACGAAGCTGGCCTGCAATTCTATGACAATCTGATCAACGAACTGGTCGCTCATGAGATCGAACCGGTGCTTACGCTGTATCATTGGGATGTCCCCCAGGCATTGATGGATGAATACGGGGCATGGGAATCACGACGGATTATTGAGGATTTTGATCGATACTGTGTGACCCTGTTTAAACGTTATGGCGACCGGGTGAAATACTGGGTTTCGCTGAATGAGCAAAATTACAATACGAACCACGGTTTTATTACTGCCCTGCATCCGCCGGGCGTCAAGGATCGCAAACGCTTCTATCAGGCGAATCACCATGCGTTTCTCGCCAATGCCAAGGTCATCGATTCCTTCCGCACCTATGTGCCTGACGGAAAGATCGGACCTAGCTTTGCCTACTCCCCAGCCTATCCGGCGACAAGCAGCCCAGAGGATGTGCTGGCATTTGAGAATGCAGAGGAGTTTACGAACTACTGGTGGCTGGATGTATACTGCCGGGGCGAATATCCGCAGATTCCGCTGAAGTATCTGGAGGAACAAGGGCTAGCCCCCATTATGGAAGACGGGGATCTGGAGCTGCTTCGCAAGGGCATCCCGGATTTCGTCGGTGTCAATTACTATCAAACCATCACGTATAATCACAACCCGCTGGACGGGGTAACGGAAGGCCGGATGAACACAACCGGACAAAAGGGTACGAATGAATCGACGGGGATACCTGGGCTGTACAAGACGGCAGCAAACCCACATCTGGAGACATCCAACTGGGACTGGGCGATTGATCCGATTGGTCTGCGGATTGGCTTGCGCCGAATCACGAGCCGCTATGGATTGCCGGTGTTCATTACCGAGAATGGCTTGGGCGAATTCGATAAGCTGGAAGCCGATGATCAAATCCATGA
Organism: Bathyarchaeia archaeon; assembly: GCA_035644815.1. Taxonomy (GTDB): domain Bacteria; phylum Bacillota; class Bacilli; order Brevibacillales; family Brevibacillaceae; genus Brevibacillus_F. The sequence continues at coordinate 11,273 of DASQNU010000084.1, forward strand.
TGATTACCGGATCGCATACCTGAAATCCCATTTGCAGCAATGCCTGCAGGCGATCAACGACGGAGTTGAGCTAATCGGCTACTGCAGCTGGTCGTTTACCGATGTGCTCAGCTGGTTGAATGGGTATCAAAAGCGTTATGGATTCGTCTATGTTGATCGGGATGAGACGGATGAAAAAACTTTGCGGCGGATCAAAAAAGACAGCTTTTCCTGGTATCAGGAGGTCATCCGCACAAACGGCGGGAACTTATTTCCGTAAGTGTAAGTCCGGCGGCCTCATTTCCCCAACCGCCACATCTTCCGAAACTGATGTGGCGTCAGATCCGCACGTTGCTTGAACAAATTGATAAAATGGCTGACATTGTCGATTCCTACGATGGAAGCAATCTGAGCGATCGTAAGCTCGGAATACATCAGCAGCTCCTTGGCGGCTGTAACCCTGCGAGTAATCAGATACTCGTTTGGTGTATATCCCGTATATTTCTTGAACTCCCTGACAAAGTGAAACTTGCTGATGGCGGATTTCCGAGCCAGCTGGTCTAGGGAGATTTTTTCATGGAAGCGTTTATCTATATCGCGCAGAGCTGCCTGCAAATACGGAGGAATCGGTAATCCTGCAGGAGTGTGATGGGCACTGGCGGCAAGCAGGATATCCGTGAGCAGGTGGACCAGCAGCTGGGAGGATAGTGGCTCGGTGCGAATATCTGGCTGGCGGTGGACTTCAATCAGCTGGCGGATCAGCGGAACAATCGTCTCGTCCCCGTTCTCCATCGTGAGAACAGGGTTTTCGTATTTGCAGAATTGCTCAAAATAGCCGCGGCTGCTGCTTCCGTTAAAGTGAACCCAGACCATCTCCCACAGCTCTTTTTCATCTGTTTTGTAATATTGATACTCCATGCAATCGATGAAAAAGAGCTGGCCGGGACGGAGGTCATGCCACTTCCCCCGGTAATGCAAAGAGCCTCTGCCTGAAATCGTATAAACCACGAGATAGGAGTGGAGATGCTCGCGCTCGGTGTAATACTCGGCTTGTGTCCGAAAATAACCGACCTCTTGCACATAGTAGAAGATCGACTTGGCGGACAAGCTCGGGGTCGCAATAATCCGAATGGAATCCTCGGTCCAGGCGTGCGATGCTCTCTCGGTATAGGCTTTCATCGGCATCACCTCTCAGCAAGATTCTGTGATTATTGAACAAGATCCTTGGATGATCCCCTTATTGTAAGCGAATACAATGAACTCATAAAGTTATGATTTTTGTGAAAAAAAGGGGCGGGTACATATGACACAATTGGCGGCAATCAAACCAGCGAAAAAGGCCAGGATCGGTCTGTACACGATCGGCCTGCATGCATACTGGAACCAGTTTCCCGGCTTACGCGAGCGGCTTCTGGAATATGGACGTTTTTTGGAAAAGCAGATGGCTGCTTTCGGCGAAGTGTTTTTCTATGGACTAGTCGATTCGGAAACCACGGGAAGACAAGCGGGCCAGTGGTTCAATGCCCACGATGTCGACCTGATCTTTTGCCATTCCGGGACATACTGTACGAGCTCCGCCGTTCTTCCGGTGCATCAAATCTGCAAAGCTCCGGTCGTCGTGTTGAATCTGCAGCCAACGGCACGCATCGACTATGACCGGACGACGACAGGGGAATGGCTGGCTCATTGCGGAGCTTGTCCGGTACCGGAGATCGCCAATGCCTTCAATCGGGCAGCGATTCCGTTTCGTGTGGTCAATGGGCTATTGGGACTCGACTATACCCCGGCCATTTCGCTAGCTGATGAGCATACGAAAGGACGAAAGGAGGCTGTACGAGCGTGGCGCAGTATCGAGGAGTGGATTCGCGCGGCTTCGGTTCCGAGGACGTTGCGGCATAGTCGTTTTGGTTTTCTCGGCAATACATACAGCGGCATGCTCGACATGTACAGCGACTTTACGATGATTCAGGCACAGACCGGTCTGCATGTCGAGGTATTGGAGATGTGTGATCTTGCTCGGTTATTGCGGGATGTGACCGAGAGCGAAGTGAAGACGAAGCTGGAGGAAATCGAGGAGATGTTTCTCATCATTGACGATACGCCTGCGGATCCGATTGCGAGAAAACCGACACCAGAACAGCTTGAGTGGTCCTGCAAGGTAGCGGCGGCACAAGAAAAATTGGTGCGTGAATATGATCTCGACGCCTTGACCTATTATTATCACGGGGCGCCGGGAAGCGAGTATGAAAACATTCAGAGCGGCTTTATTGTCGGACATTCCTTGCTTACCGCCCGTGGCATTCCATGCTCCGGAGAAGGAGATCTGAAAACGGCTGTTGCCATGAAAATCTGCGACATTTTGGGGATCGGCGGCAGCTTTTCGGAGATCGTCGTGGTTGATTATGAAGACGAAACGATTCTGCTTGGTCATGATGGTCCTTTCCATATCGCCATTTCCGAGGGCAAGCCCATTCTCCGCGGCATGGGGCTGTATCACGGAAAGCAGGGCACAGGCGTATCGGTGGAGGCAAAAGTAAAAACAGGCCCGATCACGACGTTGAATGTCACGCAGACAGGCGACGGCAAGCTGAAGCTGATCATCAGCGAGGGAGAATCTACAGATGGCCCGATCATGAAGATTGGCAACACTCAGACCCCGGTTACATTCACAAAGCATCCCGATGACTATATGGAGCAGTGGTTCAGGGAAGCACCGACCCATCATTGTGCCATGGCAATCGGACATCAGGCTGCCCTACTGCAAAAGGTAAGCGATTTGCTGAATGTTCACCATGTAGTTTTATAAAAAACAAATAAAAACAAAAAAACAATAACAAAAACAAAAATAGATGCTGTACAAAGTAAAAATAACCAAATATAATCAAAACTATAAATGACTGAATTGAAAGAACATTCAGGAGGTAAACCATGGTGCAAAGTTTATGGGATCGGTCGAAGGCGGCACAAATCCAACCGGGACTTGATGAATTGGTCTACCGATCCAATCTGCTCGGGACCGATCGGCGTGTTTGCAATTGGGGCGGAGG